>LBCX01000007.1 GCA_001657575.1 Bacteroidales bacterium Barb4 | reverse complement strand
TTGAAATTGTGGGAAACCGTCGGGGAACCGGATGTTTCATTCTATTGTTCTGATTGTTGGAAAAGTTACGGGGAATTTATCCCTGCGGAAAAACATTTGCAAACTAAGGCGGAGACATTTACCGTTGAGGGATACAACAGTAGAATCCGGCATTATTTGGCAAGGTTCAAGCGGAAAGGGAAATGTTATGGCAAAGCGGAACACATGATTGAAAAGTCTTTGAATTTATTGTTTTTAAAGCTCAATAATGAATTGACTATATTTAATTAACAATACCAAATAATGATATTACTGGCTGACGGCGGCTCGACAAAGGTTGATTGGTGCCTGACGGACAAGGGGAAAGCGGTGAAGCAAATCTTCACCAAAGGAGCCAATCCTTTCTTCCGCACAAGCGGGGATATTAGCGGGGAGTTGAGGCGGTCGCTTGCCCCCGCCCTGTCCGACAGTTCTGTCGAAGCTGTCTTTTTTTACGGTGCCGGTTGCCTTTCCCCCGAAAAGAATGAAGTGATACGGGCGGCGATAGCCGACAGCCTGCCGGTAAAAACGATAGAAGTCGGCAGTGACTTGCTCGCCGCCGCGCGGAGTCTGTGCGGGCACGACAAGGGCATAGCCTGTATTCTGGGGACAGGCTCCAATTCCTGCTTCTACGACGGTTCTGCCGTTGCCGCCAATGTCCCGCCGTTGGGTTATATATTGGGAGATGAGGGAAGCGGGGCGGTATTGGGTCGGCTGCTTGTCGGGGCGTGCCTGAAAAACCAACTGACGCCCGGACTGAAAGAGAAGTTCCTCGACCGCTTCCGCTTAACATCGGCAACCATCCTCGACAGCGTCTATAAACAGCCCCTTCCGAACCGCTTCTTGGCGGGACTGTCGCCCTTCCTGCTTGAAAATATAATAGACGAAACAATATACAAGCTGGTGTTCCACTCCTTCAAAGACTTCTTTATAAAGAATGTCATGCAGTACGATTACAGGAATTACGAAATACACTTCACCGGCTCCGTAGCCTTTCATTATCAATCCGTATTGAGGGAAGCGGGGGAAAACACGGGCATGAGGATTGGCAAAATCGAACAATTGCCGATGGCAGGGCTTATCAAATACCATTCATCTCTCGAAAAATCAGACTAACCATGAGAACAGTCACTCAGCGCGTACAATACGCTACCGTAACCATTGACGGAAAAGTAAAATCCCGTATCGGCAAAGGCTTGCTTATCCTCGTCGGTATCGAAGACAAGGATACACAAGAAGACATTGAATGGCTTGCCAAGAAGATTGTTAACCTCCGCATATTTGATGATGAAAATGGCGTGATGAACCGTTCCGTCATAGAGTCCGGCGGGGATATTATGATAGTCAGTCAATTTACCCTCCAAGCCTTTGTAAAGAAAGGCAACCGCCCGTCCTACATACGTGCATCCAAACCGGAAACAGCCATCCCCCTGTATGAGGCTTTCTGTGCAGAAACAGGCTTGCAATTGGGAAAAGAAATTACCACCGGAACATTCGGTGCCGATATGAAGATAGAACTGCTGAATGACGGTCCCGTCACTATCCTTATAGATTCACAAAACAGGGAATAACCAAAGCATCTCAACGTTTTATTCCTGACCTATCCATTTTTTGCCGCGAGGGGTAAATGTAAAGATGTAGAACGCTCCTGCTGTAAGTCCCATGGCGGCGAGGGTAAAGATTAACGGTATCATATTCTTAAGTTTATAACTGATGTTACGCAGATGCCCTAAAAGGGCAAGGGATTTCAGTCCCACATGTAGCGCAGCGGAATGTGGGGTTAAAAGCGCAATTACCAATAAGTTCTGAAAGAACGACCGAATATTGTAAATCATCATTTGCGATTTGTATTGTTCTTTCAAAACTCCCTTGCCGGACCGTTCTGAACCCCGCATTTCGCACCTCACATTTCGTTTCCCGACGTGCTGCTTCGCTTTACATCGGGCTGAAATCTCCTGTCCTTTCAGATACTATGATTGTCTCTACATAAAATTTGTTAAAAGTTTCCTGCACACAGATTAATCCATACTTTTGTTTTCAGTAGGTAAAGATCGTAATCCGTACGCTGTACAGCAGGGTCTGTTAAGTGGGGGATAGGTTGTGCCCCGCTTTCTTTTATCCGGAGACGGTGCTTCCGCCCGTTGGTCAGTTTCCGTTCAGGCATTGTCTGTCTTCTTCCCCACAGGTAATTTTCATCATATTCCTCATCCTTTTTCCATAACACAAAAACAAGTGTCAGCAATTTACGCATACAGGCGACAATTGCCTTGCGTTTGGCCTGCGGGTTCCTTTCGACAATCCTGTTGTAAAAGGTCTGCATGTTCCTGTTGCGGTTGGCCGCCGGCAAGGCCGGCATAAACAGGCATTGCCGGATTGCGGCATTCCCCTTTTTGGAGATCCTTGTCCTGCCCTTGAACTTTCAACACCACATCCGGTCCGGCATAACTTACCGCCTGCCGGATATTATTAAAGAGCCGGAAGCCGCTTGTTTCGCATAATATCGTACTGCGGTAATCAATCCCAAGCCTTTTACTTTGGTTATCCGGTCAGTCTTTTCCTTTAATACCCTGTCATCTTCCGCCAAAGTCTTGATTTCAATCTTAATCTTTTGCCGCCAAAGTGTAAAACTCAATCTGCCCTGCCTTGAGAGCCGTCGCACGAACATTCCTGTGATGTGAACGTTCCATGGCATGAAAAGTCGGCATTTGGCGCGAACCAAATCCTTTTTTACAGACTCCTTTCCAAATAACAACCTGTTGCTTCCGGTACAAACATCAAGGACATTCCTTTGGACATGTCTTTGACCAATCCAAAATGTCTTTGAAACCTTCATAATCATTGGAAAACGAGCGGCTTTACACGGCCATTGTCCGACTGCTCTTTGAGACACGCGTGAAAACCGCCTTTTGAAATGTCAATCCCTGCCGGTTGTTTCATGAACTTGTTTTTATGTTTGCCGATGAAAAAAGAAACTACCACTTACCGTCCATCCTCGTAAATATATGCAGGATACAGGTTGTACAACTTGTTCCCTGAATACTTGTCCGGACTTGAAAGAGAAACAGGCACGGGTAGGATCCGAAAGACATTATACCTGTTTGTTATCCCTGACTTCTTTACTGTTTCCGTGCCTTCTTTTCTCCATATTCTACTGCAAATTTATGGGATACTTCCTTAATTTTAACAAAGGGGCAAACATACGAGGGTATCTATATGGATGGAGATATAATATAAATTCAGGGGATTTTTTGTTACTTGAACTTTATGTGTGTTTGCCTGTTTTTCATACATTAAGCCATATCTTTGTGGAAATTTATATCCGCCATGAAGTTATTTCTTATTGATGCTTATGCACTTATCTATCGTTCTTATTATGCCTTTATCAAGTCCCCGCGCATTAATTCCAAGGGGGTGAACACGTCGGCTGTCTTCGGCTTTGTCCATACGCTGGAAGAGGTTTTGAAGCGGGAGGAGCCGTCGCATATCGCCGTTGCCTTCGACCCCAAGGGACCGACTTTCCGCCATGAAGCCTACGAGCAGTACAAGGCGCAACGGGAGGAAACGCCCGAGGTGATCCGCGCTTCCGTCCCTGTGATTAAGGAGATTGTGGAGGCTTATAACATTCCAATCCTTGAAGTGCCCCGCTATGAGGCGGACGATGTGATCGGCACTGTTGCCAAGCAGGCTGCCGCCGAAGGCTTTGAGGTGTTTATGATGACACCTGACAAGGACTACGGGCAGCTGGTGGACGAGCATATCTTTATGTACCGCCCCAAGTTCGGCGGCGATTACGAGGTGATGGGCATACCGCAGGTGTTGGAGAAATACGGGCTGACTTCTACAGAGCAGGTGATTGACCTGCTTGCTTTGATGGGCGACACGTCCGATAATATTCCGGGATGTCCGGGCGTGGGGGAGAAGACGGCGCAGAAGCTGCTGACGGAGTTTGGCACGACGGAGAACCTGCTGGCAAATACTGCCCTGATTAAAGGTGCCCTTCGGAAAAAGGTGGAGGAGAACGCCGAGCAAATCCGCTTTTCCAAATTCCTCGCTACGATTAAGACGGATGTGCCTGTTACATTTGATGCTTCCCGCTGTGTCAGGGAGAAGCCGGACGAAGAGCGGCTGATGGTGATTTACTCCGAATTGGAGTTCAAGACGTTTATTAGCAAGTTCGGGGGGGGAGGAGAAGCCAAAAAGCCTGCGGCGATTGCTCCAAGCATCGGACAAGGTTCGTTTATGGACAATTTGTTTACGGCGGAAGAAAAGCCGGCGGATGTTTCCCGTCCTGCGGATACAGCTGATTTGCTATCTACGCCTCATGTGTATCATCTTGTTGATACGGAAGAGAAGCAAGCTGAATTGGCGGGCTTTCTGAACGGACAGTCCTTTTTTGCTTTCGACACCGAGACGGACAATCTTGACCCTTTGTCGGCAGGTTTGGTCGGTATGTCTTTTGCCGTGAAGGAATATGAGGCGTGGTACGTCCCTGTTCCTGCCGACAGAGAGGAGGCTGCCCGCGTTACTGCCCTTTTTGCTTCTGCTCTGCAAAATCCACAGATACAGAAGATCGGGCAAAACATCAAGTTTGACATTCTTGTTCTCCGCAAGTACGGTATTCGTGTGGCGGGGCACTTGTTTGACACTATGATTGCACATTATCTTCTTAATCCCGAATTGCGGCACGGTATGGACTATCTGGCGGAGACGTATCTGGGCTATACTCCCGTCCCCATTGAGGCACTTATCGGCGCAAAGGGGAAGAACCAGCGCAATATGCGCGATGTTCCCGTTGCGAAGGTTGCCGAATACGCTGCCGAAGATGCCGATGTTACCCTTCGCCTGAAAAACTACTTTGCGCCCGAACTCCAAAAGGCGGACATTGAGCCTCTTTTCTTCGATATGGAGATGCCTTTAATATATGTGCTGGCCGATATGGAAGCCGTCGGCGTTACTCTTGATACCAATGCTCTCAAACAGTCATCCGAAACGCTCACTCTCACCCTCCGGCAGTTGGAAGAGGAAATCTATGCCCTTGCCGGCACATCGTTTAATATCAATTCCGCCAAGCAGGTGGGGGAAGTCCTTTTTGACCGTCTGCACATTGAGGACAGCAAGGCGAAGAAAACGAAGACGGGCAATTACAGCACGAGCGGGGATGTGCTCGAAAAGCTGCAAGGCAAACATCCTGTTGTCGGCAAACTCTTGGAATATCGCGGGATAAAGAAGCTGTTGAGCACTTATATTGATGCGCTGCCTGCTCTTGTTCATTCCAACACGGGCAAGATACATACTTCCTTCAATCAGGCGGTGACTGCCACAGGCCGCCTCAGTTCCACCAATCCCAACCTTCAGAATATCCCTGTCCGCGATGCACTGGGGCGCGAGATACGCAAAGCCTTTATCGCTGACAATGCCGATTGTGTCTTCTTCTCCGCCGACTATTCGCAAATCGAACTTCGCATCATGGCACATCTCAGCAAGGACGCAAACATGATGGAGGCCTTCCGCAACGGTGAAGATATCCACGCTGCCACTGCTGCCAAAATCTACGGTGTACCGCTTGCCGAAGTAACCTCCGATATGCGCCGCAAAGCTAAGACTGCCAACTTTGGCATCATCTATGGCATCTCCGCCTTCGGTCTCTCCGAACGACTCGGCATACCGCGCGGCGAGGCGAAGGAACTGATTGACGGATATTTTCGCACCTATCCTGTTGTTCGCGAATACATTGATGAATGTATCTGCAAAGCCAAGAAGAACGGGTATGCAGAGACGCTTTTTCATCGCAAGAGCGTACTCCCGGACATCAATTCCAACAATGCCATCGTGCGCGGACATGCTGAGCGCAATGCTGTGAATGCTCCCATACAGGGTAGTGCTGCTGATATTATTAAAGTTGCGATGATTCGGATTCATAGACGGTTTGAGGAGGAAGGACTGTGCAGCAAGATGATTCTACAAGTGCATGATGAACTTAACTTTAATGTTCTGCGGGAAGAGTTGCCTATTGTCCGTCGCATTGTACTTGAAGAGATGGAAGGGGTGCGGGAAATGGAGGTGCCGCTGATCGCGGATTGCGGAGAAGGGGGGAATTGGCTGGAGGCGCATTAAACTTAAATACTAAGGTGTGCTGGCAAGAAGCGAAAGCTACATCTTGCTGAACAATTCCGAAAAATTAGACGACAGTTGCGAACTGCCCCCTGTCTGTCACGCCCTCAACGGAATATTAAACAACTACAACACCATCAGCTTCTCCAACGAGCGCATTGATCACATATTCGTAAGACCAGCCCTCAACGTTCCCGTTACGGTATATTGACGGATACATACCGCAGTAGTGAGGCAGAAAATACCTATGCGACAAGCAACCTTTCAGACCATTATCCAGTAGTATCGGTTGTAAAGTTGGCAGGAGGGGATTTATCGCCTTGCTTGAATTGCGCACTATAGATTTTCGGTTCAATATGTTACGGTTATAAAATTCCTACTATGAGATAGTCCGAGTGTTAAACTTAGTTTGTAATTTTGGCGAGTATTTTATAGTTAATATTGTATGCCAATAAATCAATTAGTAAAATTCTGCCATTCAGAATACCTTCTGAAAATTGGACAATGCTCTCAGTGTCCAAATAAGGCACAAGGGGCATGTATTTCAAAAAATTGCAGCACATGCTTTCAAGAGATGTTCTTTGGTACTGATAGAACTTTTAACTGTGAATGTAGTACATATAGTTATGTATGTAGATATATTTATCAATATTCAAGTGAAATATTACATCTATTAAAACTTGTAACATCATTTTTTAAGGATGATTCAGGGATAAAGATTGATAAATTAAATATTATGTCTATTGGTTGTGGTCCATGTTCAGAAGTTTTTGCTATCGAATCTTTCTTAAAAGAAATAGACTATGATAATAGGAATGTGTCCTTTACTGGGTTTGACAGTAATAATATATGGAGTAATGTACATAATGAGATCCCAAAAGTTCTACCATTTTCTACGAATATACTATATCAAGATTGTTTTACACACATACAATCATCCTCAAATTATACGTATCCAAATATACTTATAATGAATTATTTGCTTTCTGATATTTGTAAACATGGAAATATAACACAGTTCATTGACGATGTTGTTAAGCATATTATAGATAAAATGCCTTCAAGATCTATGGTCATTATTAATGATATTAATCTTTGGGATCCTAGAGATTATTATAAGTCACTTATTCAAAAGATAAATATAAGAAATAATGCAGAGCAAATTCCGTTAAGCTTTATTGGATACAACTATGGGTACAGACATTCATGTAGTCATACTTTTTTTTACTAAACGAAAATGATATAGATATGTTAACAAAAACGTATGGAACAAAAACATCATGCACGAGTGCACAGTTAGTTATTTTAAAGAAGTCGAAATAAAATATGATACTAAGCGTAAGCAGGCGAACCGATATTCCCGCCTTTTACTCTGAGTGGTTTTATAACAGAGTAAAAGAAGGTTTTATGTGCGTGCGTAATCCCATGAATATTCATCAAGTGAGTAAGATTCCTATTGATTCGGATATTGTGGACTGTATCATTTTTTGGACAAAGAATCCCAAAGCGATGTTGATGTGCCTTGATGAGATTAGCCAATACAACTATTATTTTCAGTTTACAATAAACCCATATAATCAAGAATTAGAGGTTCAAGTCCCTAAAAAAGACAGCATCATTGAAACATTTAAAAAATTATCTGATAGAATTGGCAGTAAACGAATGATTTGGCGTTATGATCCAATCCTAATGACTAATGAAATAGATATTGATTATCATATAAGATATTTTGAGACAATTGCGAAAAGACTTTTTTCGTATACAGATAAATGTATTATCAGTTTTATTGATAACTACAAGAAAACAGAAAGAAATTTAAAAGAAACGACTGCGAGAGAATTGAATGACGCAGAAATATTTTCCATATCAAAAAGGGTAGTTGATATAGCCAAATTATATAATATTGAAGTTCAAACCTGTACGGAAAAATACGATTTAGATAGTCTTGGCATCAAACACGGTCGATGTATTGATAATATTATCATTGAAGATATAGTTGGGTACCCAATAGAATCAAAAAAAGATAAAAATCAGCGCAAAGAATGTGGTTGTATAGAAAGTATTGATATTGGTGAATACAATACCTGCCGTCATAATTGTCTTTATTGCTATGCCAATTTCAACCAAGATGCGGTATTAAAAAAGAAAGAAAGGCATAATCCTCATTCACCTTTGCTCATTGGCGACATTACAGATAAAGATACTGTAAAAGAAAGAAGCGTTATTTCGTTGAGAAGATCAGGACTTTTTGATAAATAAAATTATTCGTCTGGGCTTTTGCTCCGTCTAACTAAAGTTCACGGGGAAAATAACAGGCGAAAGAAATTCCGCCCGTTATTTTTTATATTCCTTTGGATGCACTTGCAACAAAAGTATGTGTATTATTCTTGTTTGTTACCTTTGACACATTGCAATACTGTCAAATATAATTAACGTTTGAAGTTTGTATTTTTACTCTTTTTGTGTAAATATGCCGTGTAAAGGGGGTTTATTTGCCTGATTTTTAGTTGAAGGTATTTAGGGCATGAGGAAGTCTACGATTTGGTTGCTTACGGTGGTGATGGTGTTTGCTTTTGCGGGGTTGCTTTACCTGCAGGTAAGCTATGTGGGGAGTATCATTAAAACGTACAGCGCGCATTTTAATGAGATGGCGAAGAAGTGTCTGAATCAGGTGGCGAGTACGTTGGAGCGTGAGGAGATGCGCAAATATTTGGAGGAGGATATTCAACGGGAGGCACGGAAGTATTACCGGAATTCGGATGATGCGCAGACTTGGGGTGAAGTTATCAGTCTGAGCAAGTTTCAATTGGAGATTACTGATACGAACGGCAATGTGCAGACCTCTGCCGAGTTTAACTTCAATGCGCAGCGACTTTCTTCCAAATCGCTTACGCCGGACGGGGTACACGGGATTGTGGGGACGTCGAAGAATTTGCAGAGTAATTTTGTGCGCCGTTATTTGAAGCAGAGCGAACTGCTGAACGAGGTTATCAACGACATGCTTTATTCGGCAAGTCTGAAGCCTATTGAGGAGCGGGTTAATTTCAAGCAGTTGGAGAAATATATAGAAACGGAATTAAAGAACAACGGACTGAACCTTTCGTTTGTCTTTTCTGTCACGAATAAGGACGGCAATACGATTTACCGAAGCGACAACGGTAGCGACCGACCGACCGTGCCGGATGTGTTCATTCAGGCTCTTTTTCCGAATGATCCGCCTTCCCGCTTGAATTTCCTGCGGGTGTATTTTCCGACCAAGCACAGCTATATTAACAGCCAGATTACGTTTATCGTGCCGTCTGTCATCTTTTCTGTGCTGTTGCTGGTGACTTTCACTTTTACCCTCTACATCGTGTTCCGCCAGAAGAAGTTGTCGGAAATGAAGAATGATTTTATCAACAACATGACCCACGAGCTGAAAACACCGGTGTCCACCATTTCCCTCGCCGCCCAAATGTTGAAAGATGCGGATATTACCAAGAATCAGGATGTGTTCAAACATATTTCGAGTGTAATAAATGACGAAACGAAACGTTTGAACTTTTTGGTGGAAAAGGTGTTGCAAATATCCCTGTTTGAACGGCGGCAGGCGAGTCTCAAACTGAAGGAGATTGATGCCAATGATTTGGTGACGGGTATCGCCAACACCTTTGCCTTGAAGGTGGAGAAATACGGCGGCAGTCTGGATGTGGATTTAAGGGCGGAAAATTCAGGCATCTATGCGGACGAGATGCACATCACGAATGTGCTGTTTAATCTGATGGATAATGCTGTGAAATATCGCCGTCAGGACGTGCCGCTCCGGCTGATGTCGCGCACGTGGAACGAAGACGGGAAACTGATGCTTTCCGTGGAAGACAACGGCATCGGCATAAAGAAAGAGCATCTGAAAAAAGTGTTTGACCGCTTCTACCGCATACCGACAGGCAATGTGCACAATGTAAAGGGCTTCGGTTTGGGATTGGCATACGTCCGGAAGATAGTGCAAGACCACAAAGGCACGATACACGCCGAAAACGCGGATACTACGGGAACGAAATTTATTATTACTTTACCTCTTATAAAAAGTTAGTTATGGAAGACAAATTGAAGATTTTCTTTTGCGAAGACGATGAGAATTTAGGCATGTTGCTGCGGGAATACCTGCAAGCCAAAGGGTATATCACCGATCTTTATCCCGACGGGGAGGCCGGCTACAAGGGTTTCGCCAAGGGACAGTATGATTTATGCGTGTTGGACGTGATGATGCCGAAGAAAGACGGCTTCACGCTGGCGCAGGAAATCCGTGTCATGAATCCGGACATTCCTGTCATCTTTCTGACGGCAAAAACCATGAAGGAAGATATTCTGGAAGGGTTCAGGATTGGGGCGGACGATTACCTGACGAAACCGTTCAGCATGGAAGAATTGCTGCTCCGCATTGAAGCTATCCTCCGTCGTGTGAAAGGCAAAAAAACGAAGGAAGTACCGTTCTACAAGTTGGGTGATTATCTGTTTGACACACAGAAGCAAACGCTGACTAACGACGGCGAAGTGACGAAACTGACCACCAAGGAAAGCGAATTGCTCAGCTTGTTGTGTGCCCATGCCAATGAAGTGCTTGAGCGCAACTATGCGTTGAAGACAATCTGGGTGGATGACAATTATTTCAATGCCCGCAGCATGGATGTTTATATCACCAAGTTGCGCAAACTGTTGAAGGACGATCACAAGCTTGAAATCATCAATATCCACGGGAAAGGCTACAAGCTGATCACTCCTTTTGCGGATGATCCGACTCGCGAGGAAGATATACGGGTGCTTTGATTGGCGGGGCAGTCAGTAAGTGATTGATGTTTATTTCTAACAGGGTTCCAAACCCTGTTATCTTAGATTTGCCCCGTGTAAAAAAGAAGTAATATCGCAGGATTAAAAACAACAAATTCAAAAAGAAAGGAAGCCGCATAATAAACCGTAACCCTGTACAGGCAAAACTTATACTCCTGTTTGGTATTATGCGGCTTTTCTTTAAAGACCTATATAAGAAATTAACGTTGGATTTCAAACAGGGGTACATAATATTCGGTCGTTCTTTCAGAACTTTCTTAACGGCTTTATCCGTAACCCCACATTCCGTTGCACTGCATGTGGGGCTGAAATCTTCTGTCCCTTCGGGACGACTGCGCAACAAATTTTAAGATAAACCAATTTGCATCATGTACTTATAGGAAATTAACGATACCTTATTCTTTCCTTCGGCGACTTTCTTTTCATAATAATCGTGCAGTTCTTCTTTACAACCTTGCAGCGATTTCCTGCGCTCCCTGACAGGCTGTCAAAAGTGACAAAATGTCTTTCTGTGGTAAGGGGTTATTCCTTCCTGCCGTATGGCTTCACGATGGGCTTTGACGGCGTAGCCTTTGTTCTTGCTCCAAGCGTAGCAGGGGTAGAGTTTGTCCAGCTCATTCATATAATCGTCCCGATAGGTTTTGGCAAGGATGGAGGCGGCGGCAATGGACAGGTATTTCCCGTCTCCTTTTATAATAGTCGTATGGGGAATGGAGAGGTAGGGGGTGAAACGGTTGCCGTCGATAAGCAGGTGTTCCGGTTGGAGGGTCAGTTGAGCGATGGCGCGGTGCATGGCGAGGAAAGAGGCGTTGAGTATGTTGATGCGGTCTATCTCCTCCGGCGATACAATGCCGACCGCCCACGCCAAGGCATTTTCCTCGATGACGGGGCGCAGGGCATAGCGTTTCTTTTCGCTCAGTTGTTTGCTGTCGTTCAGCTCTTCATGGCGGAAGTCGCGGGGGAGAATTACCGCCGCGGTAAAGACGGCACCCGCCAGACAACCCCGTCCGGCTTCATCGCAACCGGCTTCCGTCCGGCAAGGGTCTAAATACGGCAACAGCATGGCAGGTGCTTATTTGTCAAACATTTTCAGTACACGTTCTACGCTTTCTACGAACGTTTCGACCTCCGCTTTCGTATTGTAAAAGGCAAAGGAAGCGCGGACAGTCCCCTCAATACCCAAGCGTTGCATGAGCGGCTGGGCGCAATGATGCCCCGTGCGGACGGCTATGCCCAAGCGGTCAAGCAGCATCCCCATGTCATAATGATGAATGTCCCCGACAAGGAAAGAAACAACGCTGCTCTTTTTCTCCGACTGCCCGAAAAAGCGTATCCCCTCAATGGATTGAAGCCCCTTGACAGCATACTGCAGCAGTTCATGCTCGTGAGCCGCAATCGCTTCTATCCCCAGACGGGATACATAATTCAACGCCTCCGCCAATGCCGTGCTGCCGATATAATCGGGCGTTCCCGCCTCAAACTTATAGGGCAGTTCATTAAAGGTTGTTTGTTCAAAAGATACCGTGGCGATCATCTCTCCCCCGCCCTGATAGGGAGGTATCCGGTCGAGCCACTCTTCTTTTCCGTATAACACGCCGATACCGGTCGGCCCGTAAATCTTGTGGGCAGAGAAGGCATAGAAATCCGCGTCCAAGTCCTGCACGTCCACCCTGATATGGGGGACAGCCTGCGCACCGTCTATCAGTACAGGCACGTCCCGTCGGTGTGCCTCACCGATGATTTCCTTCACGGGATTGACCGTGCCCAACACATTGGACACGTGCGTCACCGACACCAACCGCGTGCGCTCGGAGAAAAGCTCACGATAAGCCTCCATATCCAACTCCCCGCGGTCATTCATCGGTATCACCTTCAAAGTAATCCCCTTGCGGGCAGCCTGCAACTGCCAGGGGACAATGTTGGAATGATGCTCCATGACGGACACGATCACCTCGTCGCCTGCCGACATACAGGCATCGGCAAAGCTGGATGCCACCAGATTGATAGCCTCCGTTGTCCCCCGCGTCAGCACAATCTCGTGCGACCGGCGGGCATTCAGAAAGCCCTGCACCGTTTTCCGTGCATTCTCGTGTGCCTCCGTAGCTAATTGGCTGAGGAAATGAACGCCGCGATGGACGTTTGCATTTACGTCATAATATCCGTTTACGATTTTCTCCACCACGGCACGCGGTTTCTGCGTAGTCGCCGCATTGTCAAAGTAAATTAAGGGCTTGTCGTGGATGGTACGGCTTAATATGGGGAAGTCTTCCCGTGCGGATTGGATGGTTGGCATATTCTTTATGTATTATTTGGAAAGGATAGGCATTACTTATTTCAGCAGTTGCTGCACCTGCTCCTGTTCGCCGTCGTTGGGGGAGGGTTCGATGTTCAGGAGGGTGGTCAGCAGGAGGTAAAGATTTACGTTGGGGATAGAGGTTTGTATCCGTGTGTTCTTTTTGAAGGAGGGGCCAGCGGCGTAGAAGATGGCTTGCATTTCCGTTGCCGCATTGTCGTATCCATGGTTGCCACCGAAGCGGGGGGAGGATTGCTCACGGAACTGCACAGAGGTACCGATGTCGGGGATAATCACCAGATCGCCTACGCGCGAACGCTTGCCGTACATAAGCCGTTCCGGCAGTTCTTCCTTTTTATAGGCTTTGATGCGGGGGATTTTTTGCAGTATTTGGTAAGCCGTTTCGCGGTAGCTTTCTTTTGTGTAGAGGAGGGTAGGAACACCGTCGAAGATGAAATCGAAACTGTCGCGGGGGAGGTAATCATTCAGATTGACGTATCTCTCCGGATAGGAAGTTGCCATCCCATGGTCGGACAGGACAATGAAATCAATCTTGTCGAATACGTCCAGCTTGCGGGCTTCGGCAAAGAAATAGGCCAGCAGGCTGTCTAACTTTTCCGCCATTGCTATTGTCGCCGGAGAGTCAGGCGATGCACCATGCGCTGTGGCATCGGGTTCTTCGGTGTACCACATAATCAGGTGCGGACGGATGCTTTCCGGCAGTTGCAGCCAAGCAATTACCGAATCGGCACGGTTCTTAAAAGGGACTTTGCTGTCGAACGGCTTCCAAATAGACGGCTGCCTGCCGTTTACCGCCGTTTCGCTTCCCACCCAGAAGAAAGTAGCCGTGTTTACATCTTGCCGTTGCGCCGTATTCCAGACAGGCTCCCCGCCGTAAAAGGCAGGGTTCGCCACCGCCTTTCCGTCCCGGCTTGAATAGACCTCGTCCAAATCTGCCGCATAAAAGGCATTGTTCACCAAGCCGTTATGGTCGGGATAAAGCCCCGTTGCCATCGCGTAATGATTGGGAAATGTAACACTTGGAAAGCAAGGGCGGAAATCGGCACGGACACCGACCCTTTCCAGCGAATCCAACGTAGGCGTACAAGCCTTTTCCGGATAATCGGCACGGAAGCCGTCCATAGACAGCACCACTACATAACGGTCACTCCCATTCTTCCCTTGTGGCAGAGCGCAAGCCTGACAGACAAGCGTTAAAACCACAGACAGGCAACAAGCAAACAGCGATACTCTTTTATACATTACCTCGTAATGCGTTCCAGCCATTTGAGCATAGCCAGCATCGTAAACATGGAAATAAGGCAGGCTGCCACAAATATGCACCATGCAGCCCAGATGGGAATCCGCTCATAGAAGATAGTACCAAAGAAGAGCAACTGATTACCAAGTGCCGTCGCCCCCAGCCAGCATCCCTGCATAATCCCCTGATATTGGGGAGGAGCCACTTTGGATACGAATGACAGTCCGAGCGGGCTGATGAACAATTCTGCCACGGTCAATATGAAGTAAGTGCCTATCAAAAGGAAGGGTGTGGCACGTGCGGCATCGCTCAGTCCTCCCACAGCCTTTACTTCGTCGGCAGAGGGAAGCCCGTAGGAACCTGCCGCCATTACGATATAGGCAAAAGCGGCGATGCCCATGCCGATAGCTATCTTTTTCGGTGTGGAAGGCTCTTTGCCGCGGGCTTTCAGCCAGCCGAACAGCCCGATGACTATCGGCGTAAGGAATACGACAAAGAAAGGATTGAAGAACTGGAAGATCTCGGCTCCTTTGATAGTCGTAAAGCCAAGATCGAAGTTAAACATACTAAGGTTGGTGTAGTCATTGGCGAAGAATGTCAGTGTCAACCCATTTTGGTGGAAGGAGAACCAGAAAAAGATTACTACGGCGAATACGGAGAACAGAGCGTATATGCGTTGGATAGATTCGTCCCGGCTCAGTTGGACGGTGGAAGCGGCGGCGGGATTGTCCTTCTTTGCCGTTTTGAGGGCTGGGTCGGGGATATCGCTCTTATTGAAAAGGAAGATGACGAGCGAGATAAGCATGGCAATGATAGCCGCTCCGAAAGCATAATGGAAGCCGGTGTTGAACACGTCCAAGTATTGGTTGGCAAACCCTGTCAAGTCCGCAGGAGTGCCGTTAAGGCTTACTTCGGCCGACAGGCTGGTAAAGCGGTTAGCCGCTTCGGGCGTAAGCGTTCCTTTCAGGTATTGATGACAAAGGACGGGAAGGTCGGAGTTGTAAGTAAAACCGTTGTGCTTCACCCATCCGTTGCGGATGCCCACGGCAATCAGCGGGGCAAACAATGCGCCGATATTGATAAACATGTAGAACAGCTGGAAACCGGTATCCCGCTTTTCCGAATACTTCGGGTCGTCATACATCTGCCCGACAACAGCCTGCAAATTCCCTTTGAACAGCCCGTTACCGAAAGCTATGACAAACAGACCGAGACAGGTCAGCGTCAGATAAAGCGTCAAATCGGGCACGGGTGTCGGCGTAGGTATCGCCATGAGGGCATAGCCGACCGTCATCAATACCAACCCCGCCAAAATCGTGCTTTTATACTTCTTCGTCTTGTCCGCAATCAGTCCGCCGACAAGAGCCAACAGGTAAATCAGGGCATAGAACACGGAATAGATCACCGTAGCCGGTGTCTTTTCCAGCCCGAACTTGGATATTAAAAACAATGACAGTATCGCCATCATAATATAAAACCCGAAGCGTTCCCCCATATTCGAGAGGGCGGCTCCGATTAGACCTTTGGGATGATTTTTGAACATTCCTAATAGAAGTTAGAAGTTGGGAGTTAGAAGTTATTGCAAGACCTGCTTGATGGCACCTGTTTCCGGATAGAAGAGCACTTTTGCCGGCACTTTCCTATCCTCAAACAGGGCGGGGGTAAGGCTTTCCTGTGTGCCGAACTGGGCTATCTGCACTTCGCCCTTGTAGAGCGGCTTTTGGTTCATCAGTATTTCAACGGTAGCCTTGCCGGGGAGATTATAGACAACGCCTTTCATGCCCTTTAGCTTTTTTTCCAGCTCTTTCGGGTCGGCTTCGGGCGGACGAGCCGAAGATTTCAGGTTCATAAAGACGGGCGTGCCGCCCAAATCATCCGTATCCACAATGCCCAAACGGGAGGAGAAGCGGAAAAGGACTTCCTTCTCCAGATTGTCGTGCGGGATAACGGCGACTTCATACGATTCAGTTGATTGCGAACAGATACCGGTAAAAAGGCTCGTTAAGGCTTTTTCCTGCCCTTCCAATTGCTCAATGACAATCTTCATCGCCTCACCGTCCGGCGGGAGATTATCGGCTTCGCCGGTCAGAATGTTGAGGCGGCTTTCGCGGATGCGGTAGATTTGCTTGGCGGCTACTTCCGCCTGACGGGCTGTCGAGCCTGCCATTAGCAGTTCTTCGGAGAAGACCGATTCGTTGGCAACGTTGGCAACCGCCGGTGTGCCTTTCTTCGCATCAGGTTTTGCCTCTGCCGGGTTGTATTCCGCATTGATGGAACAGAGCAACCCCTCTTCGGTCAGGCAGGCAAAAGGGGCAACGGTGCCGGTCTTGAACTCTATCAGATATGTCTGGTCAGGGTCGGGGATGCCGACATTGGCGAGTGAGACTTTGCCCAACTCATAGTACACCTTGTCTTCGGTAACGGCGGTCTTCACGCCCAGATACTTCTCGGCATATTGATAATACGCTCCCGCCTTGCAAGTCACTTTGGTCACTTCGGCGGTTATCACCAGCGATGTTTTAGGAAGGGAATAAGTGATTCCGTAATTGTTGGCTTTGACGGCAGTCTTTTTCACTACCCTTGTCTGCGCCGTCAGCGGCAGGCAAAGAAACAGCCCCGTTACTATAATAATGTACTTCATATCCGGCATAACGTTTACTTTTGATACATGAAAGCGCAAAACTAAAACTATTTTGTCAGAGTGCAATATGCTTTGATTTTATAAATCATGCGCAGATTAACCCGTTTGTATATCTGTTCAAAAATAAAATAAACCGTTGCACGGCTTATTTTCAAAAACCTGCCTGCAGCACGAAAAATCAATCCCTCCTAATACATTTCCAAGCGTTTTTTTGTTTGCATAGCATCAGATAATACCTTTGCCGAAACTCTGCACATTATGAAGATCATTGCCGTAGGAATGAATTATGTCGCTCACAATGAAGAGATGCGCAACACATCAGAGGGGAGCGACCCTGTTATTTTTATGAAAGCCGACACCTCGCTGCTGAAAGACGGCAAGCCGTTCTTTATCCCCGACTTCTCACAGGAGATACACTACGAAACGGAACTTGTGGTAAGGATAAGCCGCTTGGGCAAGAACATTGCCGAGCGGTTTGCGTACCGCTACTATGAGGAAGTGACGGTAGGCATTGATTTTACGGCGCAGGACTTGCAACGCCGTTTCCGCACCGCAGGATTGCCTTGGGAATTGAGTAAAGCGTTCGACGGGTCGGCGGCTGTCGGCACTTTCATTTCGCTGGCGGAGGCGGGGGATATAAGCAATCTTTCTTTCCGGCTGGAGATAAACGGCAACAAGGCACAAGAAGGGACAACGGCGGATATGCTCTTTCCGACTGACCGGCTGATTTCATATATCAGCCGCTTCTTCACTCTGAAAACAGGGGATTTAATCTATACGGGGACACCCGCAGGCACAGGGCAGGTTCAGATTGACGACCATCTGACCGGCTATTTGGGAGACCGCAAGCTGTTGGATTTCCATATAAGATAAAGAGCCGGGAAATGAAATCAACTCTCAATTACTTACCCACAATAACTCCCGCATCACCCCATCCGAAACAAAGTACCCTTCACCGGAAAGGCATATTCCCCCGTCCCTCTCCTCCAGCAGTCCCCGTCGGAGAAACGCCGCCGCTTGTCCTTGCAAAAAAGCAAGGTATTCCTCCCCAAACAACCGGAGCACATCCGCATATCCTACCCCCCACATCGTGCGCAGCCGTGTAATAATAAACTCATTATACCGGCTGGAAACATCCAGTGTCTCCCGTTCTTCTGTCGCGCCCCCTTCCGCAATCCCTTTCAGATAAAGCGGCAGGGAAGAAACGTTCCACTCGCGACTTTCCCCGTCGTAGGAATGGGCAGACGGTCCCAACCCCACATAGTTCTCCCCTCGCCAATACGCACTGTTATGGCGGGAAATGAATCCCGGACGCGCAAAATTGGATATTTCATAATGCAGATAGCCCTCTCTTGTCAACGTCTCCCTCAGAGAAGAGAAAAGAGCCAGACTCGTCTCCTCATCTGCCGGCGTAACCTCTCCTCTGTCCAAAAGCCGGTGCAAAGCCGTTCCTTCCTCGTAAGTTAAATGATAAGCTGAAATATGCGGAACATCAAGGCGCAGAGCCTGCTCCAAATTTGCCGCCCATTTCTCTGCTGTCTGTTGTTCCGGCAGACCGTATATAAGATCTATGCTGATATTGGAAAAACCGTTAGCCTTGCACAACTCCACTGCCTCGACAGCCTGCTGCCCGTTGTGCCGCCTGTTCAGGAAACGAAGGTCATCGTCATCAAAACTCTGCACCCCCATACTGATACGGTTAAACGGCAAAGCACGAAGCGATTGCACATACTCTTCCGTCATATCGTCGGGATTAACCTCCAGCGTAATCTCCTTGCATTGCGACAAATCAAAGCACTGCCCGACAGCCTCCATAATCTGCCCCAAATCCTCCGCACACAGCCGGGAAGGCGTCCCCCCCCCGAAATAAACCGTTTCCAAAGCCTCCCCGCCTATATACCCCTTGCGCAGCTCCATTTCACGCACAAGTGCAGACAAATAAGGCTTGACATACCCCGCATCCGTATTGGAAAAGAAATCACAATACAAACAACGCTTCGCACAAAAAGGAACATGAATATATAAACCCGCCATCCCCTAAACCCTAAAACACCCGAACCTCTTCAACTCCTGATACACCCGCTGTGTCGGCAATCCCATGATATTATAAAAAGAACCGCTCACACATTCCGCCCCGATATACCCGATCCACTCCTGAATACCATACGCCCCTGCCTTGTCATAAGGTCGGTATCTCTCCACATAAAACTCAATCTCCCTGTCACTAAGCTGCGAAAAGCGCACTGAGGAAACCTCCGTAAAACTCATCCTCTTCTCCTTCATCGTCATACACACTCCCGTCAACACCTCATGCGTCTTCCCCGAAAGCTCCTTCAACATCTGCACTGCCTCCTCGTACCCCTCCGGCTTTCCCAACACCTTGCCGTCTAGCAACACAACCGTATCCGCAGTAATCAGCAACTCATCATCGCCCAAATCCTGCATATAAGCCTCTGCCTTCTTGCAGGCAAGATACTCAGCCACCTCCCGCACCGGCATCCACTCCGGATACGACTCATCCACGTCCGGCACTACCCGCACCTCAAAATCCACCCCTGCCGCCGCCAGCAACTCTCTTCGCCTCGGCGAATTGGAACCCAGTAAAACCCTTAATCCCTGCATCAATTGTCAATATATCTTCATTACTTTATCTCTAACAATCTTATTATCTTGAATAACCGTCGTTTTGTTTTTGGTAAACTTTGCCTAAGTGTTTCCATCTTCGTTTATATCAGCGGCAAAAATAGAGATATTCTCATTGTTTTTAATTTGAAAAGCGGTTAGACAAGACAAAATGCTTCCGCAAGTCCGTTTTTTGCTTTCTCGGCTTATTGAAACGCTTCAATGCTACCTTTTTCCGTTAAAAAACAGCCAAAACAAAACATTTTACATCTCTGCTGGTTGAATAACATCAGTTGCGTTGGCGGTATTTTCAATGCGCCGGATATACGCTTTACCGTTTTTTTACGTTTATGGGGATTATGAAAGGTCGGATAACGTTTGCAGGGTTGTTTTTACTGGTGGCTCTCGGGGCGATGGCGCAGGAGCGTATCAAGATTTCGGGGCATGTGAGGGATGCGGAGGGGCATCCGCTGGATTTGGCGGCGGTACTGGTGAAGAGTACGCTGACGGGGACGGTGACGGACGAGAAGGGGCATTATTCGGTGTCGGTTGCGCCGGGCGATTCGATTGCACTTATTTTTTCCTGTTTGGGGTATAACAAGGCGGAGCGGATTATTCCTCATGCTTCGGCGGATGTGTTGTTAAATGTGCAGATGAATAATATTTCCTTTGACTTGGGAGAGGTGACGGTGACGGCTTCCCGCCGGCAGACAACGATGATGGAATCGCTTAATGCGGAGCGTATCAGGCTGTTGCCAGACCCTGCGGGGGGGAGTATCGAGAGCCTTGTGGTTACTTTTGCGGGGGTTTCTTCGTCCAACGAGCTGAGTTCGCAGTATTCGGTGCGCGGGGGCAGTTACGATGAGAATATTATTTATGTGAACGGGATGGAGGTATTCCGCCCATTGCTGATCCGTTCGGGGCAGCAGGAAGGGTTGAGCTTTATCAATCCGGACATGACGGAGTCGGTCAATTTTGCCGCAGGCGGTTTTGAGGCGCGTTATGGCGACAAGATGAGTTCGGTGTTGGATATTGCCTATAAAAAGCCGAAGGAGCTGGAAGGCTCGGCTTCAGCGAGTTTGCTGGGGGCGAATGCTTATGTGGGGAGTTCAACGGGGAAGCTGACGCAGATTACAGGGCTTCGTTACAAGACGGCGCGTTCGCTGTTGGGCACAATGGACACCAATGCGGAGTATGATCCTAATTTCATTGATTTGCAGACTTATATTACATATAAGCTGACGCCGAAATGGGAGGTTAATTTCTTGGGAAACCTGGCAGTGAATACGTATAAGTTTATGCCTGTCAGTCGTGAGACGTCCTTCGGCACGGCAGATAAGCCGCAGATATTCAAAGTGTTTTTTGACGGGATGGAGCGGGATAAGTTTCAAACGTTTTTCGGTGCCCTGACGTTGAAGCATCATTTGGATGAACATACTGAACTTGGTTTGCAGGCTTCGGCTTTCGGGACACGGGAGGAGGAGGGTTACGACATCAGCAGCGAATATGAGATGGGTGAGAATGGCTCGATTGATCCCAAGAAGGATCCCAACGAGGATGGAGCCGGCGGTGTCCGGACGATCGGACGTTTCCATGAACATGCGCGCAACCGGCTTCAGGCGACGGTGATGAACGTCGGGCATTACGGGCGCGTTCGTCTCACGAGCCATACGCTGCAATGGGGGCTTTCGGCACAGGCGGAAAAGATACGCGACCGCATCAGCGAATGGGAAAAACGCGATTCGTCGGGTTATTCCCTGCCGCAAACGGGAGATGCGGTGAATGTAATTTCTTCGCTTTATTCCAATCAGCAGATAGAGAGCGTGCGGCTGTCGGCTTATATGCAGGATATGTTTAAGTTTCGCGCCAAGCAGGGACTGTTTACGCTGATAGGCGGCGTGCGCGGGAGTTATTGGGGGTATAACAGGGAGTTTATTTTCAGCCCGCGAGCTTCTCTCGGTTTTATTCCCAACTTTGACCAAGACTTGACGCTGCGTTTTGCCACAGGCGTTTATTATCAATCGCCTTTTTACAAGGAATTGCGCCAGACGACGACGGACGGCGGGGGGAATGAGATCGTGACGCTGAACCATGCGCTGAAATCCCAGCGTTCTCTCCATTTCATTCTCGGAGGGGATTATACTTTTAAGGCGGTTGAGCGGAATTTTAAGGTGACGGCGGAGATATATTACAAGAAGCTGGACAATCTTGTTCCCTATACGATAGATAATGTGAAGATACGCTACTACGGCGAGAATTGTGCGAAAGGATATGCGGCAGGACTGGACGTGAAACTCTTCGGCGAGTTTGTGCCGGGCACTGACTCATGGATCAGTTTTTCGCTGATGAAGGCGGAACAGACCATCCGCGACAGATATACCGTCCCCATGCCCAACAGTCAGGGATATAATGTTTCCCTTTTCTTCCAAGATTATTTTCCGGGCTATGAGCGTATCAAAGTGAATCTGAAAGGTGTATTGGCGGGAGGACTGCCCATCACCGCCCCGCACAAAGGCTATGAATACGGTTCTTTCCGCCTTCCCGCCTATCGACGCGTGGACATCGGGCTTTCCTATCAGCTGGCGGGAGGGACGGATGCGGTTATGGACAAGGCTTTTTTCCGCAATCTGAAGCATATATGGGTAGGTGTGGACGTTTTCAACCTGCTGGGTATAAGGAATACCAATTCCTATTATTGGGTGACCGATGTGTATAATCAGCCATACGCCGTTCCCAATTATTTGACGGGGCGGCAACTGAATATACGGCTGATTGCAGATTTCTGATAAATAAAATCAGCGGCACGGTTATTTTTTAGCAAGAGTCTGTTGCAATGAATATTTAATTTACATTTGCAGGCAATTTTAGGAAAAATGTATTTAAGGAAATACACCATTGATATGCTAAAGAGATACGTGCTATTGACAATCGGGTTGCTGATTAGTGCAGGGGCTATGGCAACTATCCGTTTTGTAAGGGAAGACGGATATCCGAAAACCGGAGCCTGGAGTGCCTTTACGTGGGAAGATGCTTGTCGTGATTTACAGGCTGTGATAGATTATTCCGGTGAAGGCGATTCTATTTTTATAGCGGAAGGTGTATATACTCCGGCTTTCGCCAACTATCAGTCTTACCTTATTCACAAAGGTTTGAAGATTTACGGAGGGTTTAAAGTCGGCGAAACGCTGGATCTCCGTAGATGGAAAGAGGCACCGGCTGTTTTGGACGGGCGTTTTCCGAATGGTACTTCCAATCATGTAATCATAGCACTGGATATTAATCCGGAGGTTCCTCTCCTTTTGGACGGTTTGACCATACGGAACGGCTTTGCCAAAGATACCATTAAGACTGATAACGTTAGGGAAATAGCGGCAGGTTACGGTGGTGGTTTGTACAGCGAATCTTCAGCTGTCCAATTGAATAATGTAATTTTCAGCGGCAATGACGGGGATTACGGCGGCGGTGCGCTCTACATGAAAAAGTCTTCCTTTGAGTTGACGAATGTAACATTTAATCGCAACACTGCCGGAGTTAGCGGTGCGGCCGTGTTTAGCGATGCTTCATCTTATAAGATTGTCAATTCGCTATTCTACGATAATACCACCTTGCCACAGGTAGCCGAAGGCGGCGATGGTATTTTAGCCGTAAGAACGGGAAGCAAAAGTGAATTCTTTATCAATTGTACTTTTGCGGATAATACCGGCAGTCTTCTCCATTTTGAAAAAGTATCATCCTTGGATGTTTTAGGCAACCCGACATTTCAGAACTGTATTATTAAAGTTCCGGAAGCCGACCGTACCAAAGATTTGATAACCTCGTCCGATTGGGGACCTAGAAATGTCAATACCTGCACTTTCCAACATTCACTGACGAATTATCCGCTTTTGGGGATTAACCGAAAGAACACTCGTAATTTGACAGGAATTGATAATCTTCTGTTGACGGACAACTATGTTCCGGACGAAAACAGTTCTGCCATAAATCACGGGAATTCGGAGTTTGTGCAAGGTTTTGCAGAGGATTTGGCAGGGAATGAGCGGGTACAGAAAAAGTATGTGGACATAGGTGCTTATGAAACGTCCTACAAAGGTGTCATCAGTCTCTATTTCAATGCAACGCGTGAGTTGTCATCCGCCCAAAATGCGGACTCCTTAGCTTACGGGGATACCGTGTTTATCTGGCATGACGGATTGGAAACATTTCGCGCACAAGTGGAAGGATCTTCTTTTGCTGATGAAGAGTATATTTCAGTTTTTAACAGCAGCAGTGATTATGCGGCATATCAGGGATTTGGCAGTAAGAATATCATTCATGTTGACAAAATTAATCGGGACGGGAAAGTCCGTATCAAAGTTTTCGTGACTGTTAACGGAGAAGGTGAAGAGGATAATTGGAGGATAAAAAGACTTGATAATGTTGATTTGGAGGAAATCATTTTAGAATTTAAAACGGTACAGCGGGAACTTAGCGTAAAAATCATAACCGGCGGAGCCGGAAATACACCTTATGTGGAATTAGGTAATATGATTGGTGACAAGCGACTTGAAATGGGCATTGATTTCTATGCCTATTGGGAGACTCCTACCGATCCCGACAGACCGCAAAAAGTGACTATTGGTTTTGCGAATGACAACTATGCCACTTTGGTTAAGAACGTTGTATTTGTTTCTCCCGATGCCTTCCAAAGCAAAAAGTACAATGAACCGGATCCTGTAATCGCTTTTACATCCGTGCCGGCGGCGGATAATTTTAAATGGGAAGGTGTCCTTTCTCGTGAGAAGGGAGAAAGCACCGGAAGCTATGAGTATGTATTGGAATCCTTAAGTATTAAAAAATCCATTGGAGAAGATGACTATGTACTTGCGATGGGCTATAAATCTCCCCGGTTTGACATTGTTAAAAGCGATCCGGAAATAATCTGGCCGGCAAAGGCAATGGTTGTCTTCGGACAGAAGTTGTCAATGGCAACACTAACTGCCATTGCTAACGTAGCCGGCGACTTCTCTTTTGAAGACAGCGATATTGTACCGAGATTGTCAGACAGCGAAACGACGGAATATACATACATCTTTACACCGACAGACAAAGCAAACTACAGTACGCTTAAAATAAAGCTGAAGGTAAAAATAATTAAGAACGATACCTCATTGAGCAGTCTGACGGTAAGCGGATTTTCACTTTTTCCGAGATTCAACCCTAATAGAACCCAATACGGAGTACTTGTAGGAAAAAATATTAAAACCGTTTCCATAGATGCTGTTCCCGGCGATCCCACCTCCGAAATAATCGGAAGAGGAACGCAGTCCTTGTACGCGGACAGGCAGACTTTCTCCATAAAAGTGACTGCAGAAAGTGATTCTACACGAACCTATACCATTTTAGTTACCACTGATCCGAAAGACATGGAGCAATTTACCGTTACAGGCAATGAGATAGTTCAGGCAGGCTTGAAAGTGTATCCTACCGTTACAACGGGAACGATATATATAGAAACCGCCGACGTCAATACGCCGGAAGTGAAATTGTATGATCTGACAGGAAGATTGTTGTTTGGCAAACGCGAAAATACGATAGACCTGTCGGCTTATCCCAAAGGGCTGTATCTTTTGCAGGTGGACGGTCAAACGATAAAGGTGACGAAGAGATAACATTGGCTTGTATAATAACCAAACGAGGCTGCCTTTTTCAGACAGCCTCGTTTTTGTGTACCGTGCATGATATTAACCGGGCGGTGTAAGTCCGTTATGGCAGGTCAGCAGTAACCAAATTATGCAACCTGATAAAGTTTACATCATTAAGCACTACATTTGCCGGAAATAAAAGAGGAATGGAAACAACACGGTTAAACAAAATAGGACGCTTGCTGCAGAAGGAGCTGGGCGACATCTTCCAGAAGCAAACGCAGGCTATGCCGGGCACGCTGGTATCGGTAAGTACGGTACGGGTAAGCCCCGACTTGGGTATCGCCAAAGTCTATCTGAGCATCTTCCCGTCGGAGAAGTCTCAAGAGCTGCTGACTGCCATCCGCCTCAACACAAAAGCTGTCCGCTATGACCTCGGAAAACGGGTGCGCCTGCAACTGCGTATCATCCCCGAACTCTCTTTTTTCATCGACGATTCATTAGATTATATTGACAATATCGACAAGTTGCTGCAAAAGTAAACGCATCCCTTGAACCTTCCTTTCTACATCGCCCGCCGCTACCTCTTCTCCAAGAAATCGCATAATGCCGTCAATATCATTTCGATGGTATCCGTTTGCGGAGTGGCGGTAGTCACTGCCGCTTTGGTCTGTGCCATGTCTGTGCTCAACGGCTTTACCGATTTGACGGCACAGCTGTTCGGCTATTTGGATCCGGAGATAAAGATAACCCCCTGCACAGGAAAAGTCTTTGACCCGCAGGATGCTCGGATACAGACCATTTGCCGCTTGCCCGAAATAGCGCACTACAGCGAAGTCTTGCAGGACAATGCCCTGATCCGTTACGGCGGGCGGCAGGTGATAGGTACCGTCAAAGGTGTGGATGCCTCGTATAACCAATTGGTAAGCATCGACAGCGTATTGGTTGACGGACGCTTTGCCTTGCGGGAAGACGTGGTGGATTATGCCACATTGGGCATCGGCTTGGCGTATTCGCTCGGCATCCGTCCGGGCTTCTCTTCCCCCATTGAAATATACGTGCCGAAGCGGGACGAGCGGGTGAATATGTCGAACCCCGCCGCCTCGCTCGTCCCCGGATACGCCTATATAGCGGGTGTCTTCCGCATCAATCAGCAGTCGTATGACGAAACCTATATGATTGTCCCCCTCGAACTTGCCCGTTCGCTTTTCCTCTATGAAAGAGAAGTGTCCGCCCTCGAACTGAAAGTAATGCCTAATGCCTCCGTCTCCGCCGTAAAAAAACACATACAAGAGATAGCAGGCGACAACTATGCGGTGCAAGACCGCTATGAACAGCAGGCAGATGCCTTCAAAATGATGCAGGTGGAAAAGATGATGATATTCCTCATCCTCTGCTTCATTCTCGCCATCGCCCTCTTCAACGTGGTCGGTTCGCTCTCCATGCTGATGGTAGAAAAACAGGAGGATGTAAAGACCCTGCGCAATATGGGCGCGGACGACAGACTGATTAAACGCATATTCCTGTTTGAAGGCTGGATGATAGCAGCCCTTGGTGCATTGGGCGGAATAGCCGCCGGACTTATCTTATGCGCATTGCAAATACATTTCGGATTAATCCGTTTGGATCAAGGCGGCGGAAACTTCATTGTTGATGTTTACCCCGTAAAAATAATGCCACAGGACATTGTATTGTCATTCGCCACAGTACTAACCATCGGTTTCCTCTCCTCCCTGTATGCAGTACGCTATTTGAGAGACAAGAGTCAGGAATTATCCGGTTGAATAACTCAGTCTTTTTTTATACATGGATTATGAATTAAGCGGTATAAAGCAGGGCAAATCTACGTCAGGCATGCGGAAGTTGGCAACGTTTTTGCTATGAACGGGACGGACTTTTGGATTATGAGGTACTTTTGCCCCCTGTCATGCAGGGGTCGTTTGTGTTTATCTGTTTGGGAGTTAGGACATAAGCAAATAATAATAACATCGTATGAATACAAAGAATCTGAATAAGGAGCGGGGAAAGGCTGCCCGACAGGAAGAAGCAACCGCAGAGGACACGACAAATTTGCAGGAAAACCAGCCAAATACGACAGAGGAGGCAGAGGGGACTGACATTGTGACGGACGAAGGGGAATCCTTGCAGAAGAAATATGATGTGCTGAACGATTCGCATCTCCGACTGATGGCTGAGTTTGATAATTACCGCAAACGCACCTTGCGCGAAAAGGCGGAACTGATTAAGACCGGCGGGGAGTCTGTCCTGTCCGGTCTTCTCTCTGTGGTGGATGATTTTGAGCGTGCCGTGCAGAACATCCGTACAGCCGATGATATTACGGCGGTCAGCGAGGGGGTGGAACTTGTTTTTGGCAAGTTCAATTCCTTCCTTGCACAGCAGGGGGTGAAACCAATCGAGACAATCGGGAAGGCTTTTGATATGGAAACGTCTGAGGCGGTGGCAACCATTCCCGCACCGCAGGAGGATTTGAAGGGCAAGGTGATTGATTGCGTACAGACGGGCTACAAGCTGCACGAGAAGGTGATACGCCATGCGAAGGTGGTCGTGGGAGAGTGAAGGGAACAATGAATGATTAAGGATTGGTTAACGATTTATATTGATGGACAAGAGAGATTATTACGAGGTGCTGGGCGTGGCGAAAGCGGCATCGGCGGAAGAGATAAAGAAGGCGTACCGCAAAAAGGCTATCGAGTTCCACCCCGACAAGAATCCGGGAAACAAGGAGGCGGAAGAGAAGTTTAAGGAGGCGGCGGAAGCCTACGATGTGTTGAGCGATCAGCAGAAACGCGAACGCTACGACCGCTTCGGTCATGCCGGCGTGGGCGGTGCCGCTTCGGGCGGTTACGGCGGCGGAGGCATGACGATGGATGATATATTCTCTCACTTCGGCGATATCTTTGAAGGGCACTTCGGGTTTAGCGGGGGAGGGTTCAGCGGTGGTTTTGAGGGCGGTTCGCGCGGGGGACGGTACGTCAATCGGGGGTCTGACCTTCGCGTCAAGGTGAAGCTGAATCTGAAAGAGATAGCCTTCGGGGTGGAAAAGAAGATAAAGGTAAAGAAATATGTGTCCTGTACCCATTGCCACGGGAGCGGGGCGGAAGGCGACAGCGGTTTCAAAACCTGTAATACCTGCAACGGGAGCGGGGTGGTTTCCCGTATGGCAAATACGATGCTCGGACGGATACAGACGCAAGCTGCCTGCCCGACGTGCGGGGGCGAGGGGAAAACGATTACTCAAAAGTGCAGCGTGTGTCAGGGCGAGGGGATAGTGAGCGGTGAAGACACGATTGCCATCCATATACCTGCCGGCGTGGGCGAAGGGATGCAGTTGTCCATGAACGGGAAAGGGAATGCGGCACGTCGCGGCGGCGTGAACGGCGACCTCCTTATCCTTATAGAGGAAGAAGCGCATCCCGAACTTCTCCGCGATGAGAATGACCTTATATATAACCTGCTGTTGAGTTTCCCGCAGGCGGCACTCGGCGCTACGGTGGAAGTGCCTACCGTTGACGGGAAAGCCAAGATGAAGATTGAGCCGGGCACACAGCCGGGGAAGGTGCTCCGCTTGCGCAACAAGGGACTTCCGGCAGTCAATCATTACGGGACGGGCGACCTGTTGGTAAATGTCAGTGTCTATATTCCCGAAACGCTGACGGCTTCCGAAAAGGAGACACTGACGGGATGGGACAATTCCCCCAGCTTCCAGCCGACCCCAAAGATTAAGGAGCGGATGTTTGACAAGTTCAAGCGGTTCTTTGATTAATCGGCAAACCCCTGTTTCAGGAAGAGACAGGGACAAAAGTGACGGGAAGGCTCCAGGGACCCAGCTCCCCCTTGGCGTTGTACCAGCGACCGTAGGCGGTATGCAGATGGTTCCAGTCCGCGCGGTCGAACTCCCTTATGATGGAGCATCTGGTAATCAGTTCATTGTTGACGCACTCTTCGGGGGTGAGGTTTTCGCCTCTGGCGTAGCAAAACTCGCAACCGGCAACGCCGGCGGGCTTCCCCAGCTTTTTAACTTCCGGATCGTGGAAGAAGCGGAACTTCACCCGCCCGCTCTTCTGGACGGTCGTCCCGATGGAAACACGCTGTTCGGGCGCGGGAACAGGCACCGGCTTGCTGTGCGGATAGGGAGGAAGCCCCATGTCCACGCGCTGTGCCCCCGTGATGTACGGGTTGTTCATAATGAAGCAGGTAATCCATTTGACCACCTGCTTGTCGGTCTCTTTCATATAATCCTTTAAATCCTGACGTACCGCCGCCGTGCAGCTGGAGGGGCTTTCCCAAAGCTCCACCTTTTCTATCAGCGTGCTCAGAATGGCTAGAATAAAGACGTAATCGGACTGCTTGATGTTGTAGGCTTCCAGATTGTTCATTATCTTTTGAGTGATATTGTCCAACACTTCCACTTTCCATCGCGGGCGGATGGTGTAATACTCTGATGTGACTTTTAGTGTTACCATGGCGTTTAATGTTAAATAGTTTATATTCAGGTTTCATTTTGGTTGCAAATATACTTTTTTGTCAGTATCCAAAAAAAATTTCAGAAAAAAAACGGCGAAATTCATCGTAGAAAGAGGCAACGCATGTGTTGTCCCTACTCGAGTCTCACTATAAAGTCTTCTGGTCATACCAGAAGACTTTCTGGCATGACCAGAAGACTCTCTGGTATGACCAGAAGACCTTCTGGTGTGACCAGAAGACCTTCTGGTATGACCAGAAGACCCTCTGGCATGACCAGAAGACTCTCTGGTATGACCAGAAGACCTTCTGGTGTGACCAGAAGACTCTCTGGTGTGACCAGAAGACCTTCTGGCATGACCAGCGGATGAACCCCTAACAGGGTTTCAAACCCTGTTAGGGGTATGTTACGCAAATGCCCTGAAAGGGCAAAAGATTTCAGCCCCACATGGAGCGCAGCGGAATGTGGGGTCAGCGGAATGTGGGATTACGGAAAGAACGCCCTAATGAAATCCTGAAAGGATGACAAATACAAATCATATTTACAATGCAACCTGTAACAATATATATTTATCGTTCTTTCAGAACTCCCTTGCCGGCGACGTCCCTATAACCCCACATTCCGCTACCCCACATTCCGCTACGCTCCATGTGGGGCTGAAATCCGGCGTTCTTTCAGAACTCCCTTGCCGGCGACGTCCTTATAACCCCACATTCCGCTGCGCTCCATGTGGGGCTGAAATCTTTTGCCCTTTCAGGGCATTTGCGTAACGAAGCGGAATGTGGGGTTAACGGAATGTGCGACCCAATGAAATCCTGAAAGGATGAAAGAATATATCGTTCTTTCAGAACTCCCTTGCCGGCGACGTCC
>LBCX01000339.1 GCA_001657575.1 Bacteroidales bacterium Barb4 | reverse complement strand
AAGTTTGTCTCCCGAAAAGGAGCTGCCCCCCACCATACCGCCGTCGGCAAACTTGGGTATTCCTGCAAAAAGAGCTATTACGCCTGCTATGGCAGCCGCTCCCATAGCAAGGCTTAGCGGGAATGGGAACGTTTCGTTTACCCACTTGATGGCGGCTGCGATGGCGGACGTCTGATGTGCACCTGTTTTGGCAGTTTCTCCGGCAACAACCGCACCGGTAGATACGGCTTCATCGGCTATCTCCGTTGCAGTCGTAGCCATGTCCACAGCTCCGAGTATCTCCTTCGACGTCGTAAGTGCTTCTGTAAACGCCCGCATGGTTTCAATCGAACTGTTAATTGAGTTAATGGTATTCGTTACCTGCCCCATGGCACTCCACACCGCCATAATCTTCTGCCATGCGCTGGCTTCCTGTTCGGGGTCAAAGGCGTTGTGAAGCCTGTCAAGGGCAGACACCATGCCGTCTACTCCACTTATAGCGTCATTCATGCCCTCGTATGCCTTTCCAACGGGAGTCATGGCCGTATCTACCTTTTCTGCAAATCCTTTTTTAGCGGTCGGTTTTTTCGGCAAAGCCCTTTCGGCGTTGTCTATCTCATGCTGCTTGTTTACTCTGTCCTGCCCGTCCAGACCTATTAAATCCTCTTTCAGATGCTTTATTTTCAAAAGCTGTGCGCCGTATGCTTTCGCGTATTCGACGTCCTCTTTCATTCTGTTATACTTCAAATCGCCGATAGAACCTCCGTCATGCGCCTTGCCCAAATCGGACAGTGCCCTATCCATCCCGATATTGGCATTCTCATTTATAAGCTTTTCGTTTCCCTGCCGCTTGGAAAGAATCGCCCGCGCATGGTCTTTTCTCGCACCTTCTTCTTTCTTGCGATACTTGTCGTTTATGGCAAGCACGTCCGCGCCCGTCTTTTTGGCTTCTTCCAACTCAACTCTGCGTTGTTGTTCAAGCAGGGAAACGATGAGGTCTAATTCTTCCATGCCGCCTTTCTCAACGGATGAAAGGCGGTTGTCAAGGTTTATTCTTTCGCGCTTGTCGTTATATTGCCTGTCAAACTTTTCAAGCGCGGCGGCTTTCTCTGCTTCTATGGCGTTAAGTTGCTCGGTGACAAGTATACCGCTTTTTTTTGCGGCATCTTCCTTCTTCTGATAGGACGCTACCAAAATTGAACGCTCTTTTTCATAACCGTCAGATTGAATCGCGAGAATACTCTCCTGAATATTTCTCTGCGCATCAATCAGCTTGGAATTATTCGATTCTGATTTTGAACTATTTGAAACAGCGCTCTTGTTTATTTTAGCTTCCGTATTATTGAGCGAAAGTTCCGTATCACTGATTGAAATCTCCAAATCTGCAGCCTGACTGCGCAACCTTGAGGCGGCTGACAATCCTGATTTCTCATCATCAGCCATTTCGGTGAAATAGTATGCCATTTCGGCATTCTTTCCCTCCTCCGTATTTCTAAATTTCTCAAGCGCATCCTTTGCCTTCTTGTCCGTAACCGTGACCGTAGAGCCTCCGTATGTACTCCCCGCACTCGTGACGCTTGTACTTTTGCTTGCATCCAAAAGCTCCCTGTACTTTTTGGCATCTTCCGTATATTTTTCGCGGTTGCTTTCCTTGAGGAAACTGTTTATCTGATTATCGGTTATTTCTACCTTGTATCCCTGTTTCGCTATCTCGGTTTTAACAGTTGCGTTGGCTGCCGTCATCTGGGTGGCAGCCAGACTGCGTTGCAATTCATTTATGTCTTTCTGCGTAGTTCTTGCCTTTGAAAGAGCCTCATTCCTTTCCGATTCGGACTTTGTCCTGTCCTTCGCTATGTTTTCCTGAATTTTCTTTTGCTTTTCGAGCTGTTTGGTTTCGTCATTGGTAAACAGCGTCTTGGTTCCAAGCTCATCGAGTATTTCGGAAAGTTGCCCCGCCTTTTTCCGTATATTGTCCAGATTTGATATGAACGATGAAAAATCACCCATCGCAATGCTTACGAAGAAAGAATCCACAGACGCCTTGAGCATGTCCATCTGTTTGGCAAAGGCATCCCCGTGCGTCTGACTGCTGTTTACTGTTTTCTCAAACGCCACACCAATTCCATCAATGGAATCGGTAAACAGACCCACCACTGCCTGTGCTCCAACAAATCCCTTTATCGTATCACCGATACCCGATGCGACTTCATTCGTAAACTTGGATATGCTCCGCTGCGCATTGTGCATGGAAGCCTCAATACTTTTGATTGAGCCTGTAACTTCTTTTACAGACTTTACAAAATCTTCATTGTCAAGTAGTATTTTTGTATTTATTCCTGCCATTTTACTTGCCTCTCATTGCTTTCATCCCGTTCCTGCGAGCTACGGTTACAACAAAGTTTTCTATGCGATTCTCCATCTCATCAAATATCTTGGAGCGGGTGGCGTTCTGTGCTCTTGGAACGAATCCGGACGCCCTTATTATACCGCGCCTTGCCCCCCTTCTTATTTTACTCACCTTTTGCCCTCCCTGCTTTCCCGCGCCAGAATCAAACCATAACAGGCGAGGCTCCATATGTTTTCCCTGCACTCTGACAATTGCATAAGGTTCTGGCGCGTTTGCCGGTATTTTCCCTTTTCGTATGCCAAAGTTCTTCT
>LBCX01000338.1 GCA_001657575.1 Bacteroidales bacterium Barb4 | reverse complement strand
GACTTCCTCCCTTTCCTCCGCGAACAGGGCATCATCAATCCCGATTTGGCTTATGTGGCAAAGGTTGTCGCTTTGACAAAAGACCGTGTCAATTTCGTCAAGGAACTCTGGGAAGCCTCTTCTTTCTTTTTCAAAGCTCCCGATGCCTACGATGAAAAGACCGTAAAGAAGCGTTGGAAAGCCGACTCCCCTGCCCTGCTGACGGCATTGGCGGAAGTCCTTGACGCTTGCCATCCCTTCGACAGCCTTCACACCGAGGAAACGGTAAAGGCTTGGATAGAAAGCAACGGTCATCACTTGGGCAACCTTATGAACGCTTTCCGTCTCGCCCTTGTCGGAGAAGGCAAAGGCCCTCACATCTTCGACATCACCGAAACGCTGGGCAGGCAGGAAACGATTCACCGAATACGGCAAGCCGTAGCAAAGCTCGCCTGACCGCACGATGTACACCTTTATTATTCATCTTTACGCATGGATAGTTCGCCTTGCCGCACCGTTTCACCGGAAAGCACGTGCCATGCGGGCGGGACAACGGGAAACGCTTCCTCTTCTCCGCAACAGGATTGACCGGACGGCAAAGTATATATGGTTTCACGCTTCCTCCCTGGGGGAGTTTGAGCAGGGTCGCCCGATGATGGAAAAGATAAAGGCGGCGCATCCGGAATATAAGATACTGCTCACTTTCTTTTCCCCCTCCGGCTATGAGGTGCGGAAGGATTACGCCGGTGCGGATATTGTCTGCTACCTCCCTTTCGATACGCCCCGCCGCGTAAAGGCGTTTCTGAATCTGACAAATCCTGCCATAGCCGTCTTTATCAAATACGAGTTTTGGGGAAATTACCTGCATGAGCTGAGGAAGCGGGGCATCCCCGTCTATATCGTTTCGGCTATCTTCCGCCGCGAACAGTTGTTTTTCAAATGGTACGGCAAATCATACAGGAAGATACTCCTTTGCTTCAACCACTTGTTCGTGCAGGACAACCTTTCCAAAGAACTTTTGAACAAATACGGCATAACAAACGTCACCGTCACCGGCGACACCCGTTTCGACCGCGTGCATGACATCTACCGGCAACGCAAAGCCATCCCTGCCGTCGAGCAGTTCATTGCTTCCGCCTCCGGCGAAAAGAAGCACATCCTGATAGCCGGCAGTTCATGGCCGCAGGACGAGGAACCGCTGATCAACTATTTCAACAACCGCCCCGACCTCAAACTGATTATCGCCCCGCACGAGATAGACAACGGACATCTGCAACACATCGAATCCCTGCTGAAACGCCCTTCCGTCCGCCTCTCGGAAACCGATAACATCAAATACTCGGCGCAAGACTGTCTGATAGCCGACAGCTTCGGTCTCCTCTCCTCCATCTACCGCTACGGGGACATCGTCTACATCGGCGGCGGCTTCGGCGCAGGCATCCACAACACACTGGAAGCCGCCGTGTACGGCATCCCCGTCCTCTTCGGGCCAAACTACCAAAAGTTCAAGGAAGCCAAAGACTTGATAGACTGTGGAGCCGCCTTCTCCATTCTCAACGAGGCGGAACTTGCCAACCGCCTGAACGCTCTGCTTGCCGACACGAAATTATCCGCAACAGCCGGCAAAGCCGCCGCCCGCTTCGTGCAGGAGCACATCGGAACGACTGACAAGGTATTGGCAGAACTATCGCTATAAGTGTAGCCTGACAGCAAACCCACATTCACATAAAGAAAGCCTTTCCCCCGAAAGGAAAAGGCTTTCCATACCAAATCATTGAAACACTACAATATGGGAACAAAGCGATAAGCAACGCCCCAGGGCCCGAACTCGCCCTTGCTGTTATACCAGCGGAAATAAGCCGTATGCGGCTTTTCCCATTCCGAGCGGTCAAATTCCTTGATAAAAAGACTCTTGGTTATCGGTTCGTGATGCGTGCACTGCTCCGGAAGCAGGTTTTCCCCCTGTCCGTAATGAAACTCGCAACCCAAAACCCCTGCAGGTTTTCCCACCCGCTTGCCTGCGGACGTGCTGTAGAGCTTGAACTCCATCCTGCCGCCTTTCTTGGCATTGATAATCGCCGTCACCGGCGTACTGGGAACGGGTACCGTTTCCGGTTTCCTGCGCGGTTCCTCCGGCATACCCAAGCCTACGCGCTCTGCTGCCGTGATGTAGGGATTATACATGATGTGGTCGTTAATCCACTCCATCACCACCGCGTCCGTTGCCGCTTCATACTTGCGCAAGTCCGTGCGGACTTCCGCCGTACATTCATGCGGGCTTTCCCATTTCTCCACCTTTTCCTGCAATTTGGGAAGAATCACCAGCAGGATAGCCAATTCTTCCGGCGTAATGTGCCACTTCTCCCTGTTCTTCTGTGCGCCCTGCACGATGTTGTCAATCACTTCCACTTTCTGGCGCGGAACAATGTGCTTGTACGTGGATACGTTCTTTAATACTACCATGATCGCATTAGATTATAGGTTTAACATTCATACTAAAAAATCTCTGCGTAAACATATGTTCTCTTTTGTATTTATATACGTTTAATCCATATTTTTTAGCCGGAAAATGTTACTTATCGGATGAAACAGCCGTTTTAACGAACAAAATCGACTGTTCGTTCGAGAAAAGGCGGCTATTCTCGGAATATAGGTGGCTATT
>LBCX01000337.1 GCA_001657575.1 Bacteroidales bacterium Barb4 | reverse complement strand
AACAACCATGCAAACAGTGGTGGTACTTGATAATGCACCCATACATCGCAGCAAAAAGTTCATGGACAGGATTGCAGAGTGGGCAAAAATGGATTTATGGATTTGGGTTTTACCGCCTTATTCGCCGGAACTTAATAAAATAGAGATTCTCTGGCGGTTCATAAAGTACAAATGGTTGCCTTTTGAGGCTTTTCTTAACTTCCAAAATCTCAAGGAACAGCTGGAAAAGGTCATTAGCCTTGTGGGATCAAAATACGACATTAAATTTTATTGAATACTTACTTCAGAAGTTGAATCTGTCTTTGAAATCTACAGTCAATGTATTCGTGGAGGATGAAAAGATAGTCATCAAATCAGAACCACGCCAGGGATGGGCAGAAGCCTTTAAGCAATTTGCTTTGTCCGGCAATGAAGAATCATTATTTCCTGATATATTTGATGATGAGGACTTAAACGACTTGGCATGGGAACAAAAGTAAGACCGAATTGGGCATTATATCAGGAAGTTGAAAGCATTAGAAATACAAGAGATAAAAGATACCAGCCGGAAAATATTTGTAGATTGATTGACCAGATCAAAATTGCGGCATCGCGACAGATTAAGTGTTGCGATGCCGCAATTGTTTTTACATCTGCCATCCGCTCAATAATCACCCTCTCTTTTATAAAATACTTCCCGAAGGACAAGAGTTTGTTTCAGGGCTTCTCCTATTCCAACCTCTAATATTGGTTTGGAATAAATATGTTTGCCATCAACATTATTGAAAAATTTACCATCCGGACTAATCATTATATAGCTGCCGGTCATATCTTCATTACCTTCAGAAACAACTTTTAAACCTGACTGCTCTGCTTTTTCCTTGTTTGCACGAATAAAAGTCTCAAATTCTTCAACTGAAGGGTAAATATCTTCAACTGCTTTATCATTCTGGGATTCTACGGGAAGCATTTTAAGTATTTTCCAACGGATTGGTTTAAATGCAGCCACTTTATCTGCTAACAGTTGATCGTAATTGAGTTTTGTTACAACCGTATTGACTTTAATCTCTATTCCATATTCATTGTATTTTCCGGAAAGTGTTAAGAATTCATCATACGGAATAGTGGCTTTTTTTCCAACATATCTCCCAATTGTCACATTTAATTCATCATCAAAACTATCAATACTAAAAGCCAACAAATCAAGATAACCTTTTAAAGAATCAAACAACTTAGGTGAATTTATTAACTTATAACCATTTGTAATTATTGATGTCTTCAATCCTTGCTCTTTGGCAAACCTTATTAAACTTTCTATTCCTTCAAATAAAGTAGGTTCGCCTCCTGAAAAGTTTAGTTTGTTAAATGATTTGATTTTTACTACTTCTTCGATTATTCGTTTTGCATCCTCTAACGGTAACTTTTTTATTTCTAATGCACTAAAATCCGAGAAACAATGCCTACAATTCATATTGCAAGGTTGTATCAAATGGTAATTTACTGTTGAAATATACTTGAGTAGTACTTCCGAATCATTAATTATATATCTTAATTCCGGGATAAAAAAGCCATATTTTTTAACTCCAATTCTAATACAGGGTCACTAATATATTTAACTTCATAATCCCTAAATCCTTCAAATAGGATGGATTTCACTTCCGTACTTTTAACGCTCTCTGATTTATGCAGATTACCATTCTTTTCATTACTGAATTTTTGGAGTGAATAGCTTTGAGGTGATTCCGGAATAGGATAAAGTATATTTTTACTTTCTTTTGGATTTTGCCAATCAGAGATTGAACATAAATATCCGTCTTTTACATAAATATGAAAAAGAGGATATAGAGGATGATTTGATTGCTTTACAGATAGAAAATATATAATTCTTTCAATTTGTTGTTCATTCAATATTTCATAAGAAACGAGAGGCAAAGAAAGTGCATTTTCTAATAGTTCATTATTTGGATAAATATCTTTATAATAGTATTTTAAAAATGTATCTATATGTGGTTGGAAGGGGTCATCAAAATTAAAATCTCTGCTAAAAAATTCAAAATGCCAATAATCTAAATTTTTAGTTTCAACTTTAGAGGCATGGCTTAGTTCTATATTTTCTTTTGAAAGCAATCTATATTGAATAAGTTCTTTTGTTTGTTTATCCACAAAAATTTCTGCAGAGGCTACACTCCATCCGAATTTATTATCTATTGGGTGATATTCATTAAACTTTTCCTCGTTTCCATTAAACCATTCAATAGTAAAATTGAGACTTCCTTCGTAAAATTGAGGCTTTTTGAGATCAATTATATGTGTTTCAGTTATCATATTATAGATTATTATATCTGAGACATCTTCAGGAGAGAAGGTATCAGTATCTATAATATTGGCATTGCTAACTAAGAATGCTTTCCTATATTTGCAGAAAAAAAGAGTATGAATTGTCCCAAATGCAGTAGCGAAAAAAAGATAAAATCGGGTTTCACCAAAGGCAGACAGCGTTATAAAAGACTGCGGATATAATTATACGGTTGAATTAAAGTCGACAGCCAAGCCCGATTCGATAAAGAAACAGGCTCTCCGCCTGTACCTTGAAGGCTCGAGCTTCCGTTCCATAGGAAGACTGTTGGGAGTAGGCAGCGTTTCGGTCTTGAACCGGATCAGGAAATTCGGAAAAGAA
>LBCX01000065.1 GCA_001657575.1 Bacteroidales bacterium Barb4 | reverse complement strand
AAGCCAACGCCATCATTACGGGCGGAGCCGAAGCCGCCATATCCATAGGCGGGGTAGGGGGCTTCAACGCCATGAACGCCATGTCCACCCGCAACGATGAACCTGAAAAAGCCTCACGACCTTTCAGTGCCAGCCGTGACGGCTTCGTACTCGGAGAAGGCTCCGGCTGTCTCGTAGTCGAAGAATTGGAACACGCTTTGGCACGCGGGGCAAACATCTACTGCGAAATAGTCGGAACAGGTGCATCAGCCGATGCCTATCACCTGACCGCCTCGCATCCGGAAGGCTTGGGAGCCAAATTAGTCATGCGAAACGCCTTGGACGATGCCGGCATGAAACCGGAGGAGATAGACTATATCAACGTACACGGCACATCAACCCCCGTAGGCGACATATCCGAATCAAAAGCCATCAAGGAAGTCTTCGGAAGCCATGCCTACAAGCTCAACATCAGCTCCACCAAATCAATGACCGGTCACCTGCTCGGAGCCGCCGGAGCCGTAGAAGCCATCGCCTGCATCATGGCAATCAAGGACGGCATCATACCGCCCACCATCAACCACGAAGAAGGCGACCAAGACCCTGAAATTGACTACGGATTGAACTTCACGTTCAACAAAGCACAGAAAAGAAACATTACTACCGCTCTCTCCAACACCTTTGGCTTCGGCGGACACAATGCAAGTGTAATACTCAAAAAGTTTGTAAAGTAACGTGATCGGGAAGATAAAAGATAAAATAAGACTCCTCAGGCACAAAGGCAAGGAGTCTTATTTGTCTGTTTATAAGATAACGGGTGTCTGCCCCAAAGACATCCGCTTTTATGAGTTGGCACTCCTTCACAAGTCCTCATGTGTGGAAGCACCCGGCGGCAGGAGGATTGACAACGAGCGGATGGAATTTTTGGGTGATGCCGTATTAAGTTCCATCGTTGCCGACATCCTCTACAAACGCTATCCCGGAGAGCAGGAAGGCTTCCTGACAGATGCACGTTCCAAAATCGTACAACGCAAGACACTTAACCACATTGCCGAAGTACTCGGACTGCCTAAAATGATTCGCTGCAAAGCCATCCGGTTCACCTACAAAAACTACCTGCCCGGAAATGCATTGGAAGCACTTGTCGCCGCCGTCTATTTAGACCTCGGCTACAGAGCCTGCTACCGCTTCATCGAAGACATCATCTTGGGCAAGCACGTCCCCTTGGAAACGCTCGTCCGCAAAGAAATCAACTTCAAATCCAGTTTCCTCGAATGGTGTCAAAAGAACAAGGTAAAAGTCCATTTCGCTTTGGCTGATACCTTTTTTAGCCCGCGAGGCACAACCCTTTTCCGAACCGATATATGTATCGGCTTCCGATACATAACCATAGGCACGGGCACGGGTGCATCTAAAAAAGAATCCCAACAGAACGCCGCCAAGAACGTCCTCAAACAACTCCGCACCGACAAAGACTTTCTGCAATATATCCTTGCCTCCAACTCAGAACCTGAACCTGAACCTGACCCTGCTCCTGAAATTGAACATGATAATGTTCCCGAACCCACCCCCGAACTATTAGAACCCTTGTATTAAGCATGAAAGGTCTTTCTGTTCTCCCGATAGTAACGATGGTTGTTGTTATTCTTGGTGCCAACTACTATGTGTTTTACCGGTTGTGGCAGATGATGCCGCCTGTGGTCGTAGGGCGTGTGCTGTTGGCAGGGTTTGCCATTGTCGTCATGGCGGCTCCTTTTCTGGGACTTCTGGGGGGAGATGTTTTGCCGGTGTCTTTCACGGCTGCGATGAGTAAGGTCGGGACTTCCTGGCTGATTGTTTTTTTGTATTTGCTGCTGTTTTTCCTTGTGGCGGATGTTGTACGGGTTACGCGGATTTTTCCGGTTGCCAAGTATATGTATGCGAATTGGGCAGGATTGGGGGTGCTGTTTGCCGGAGTGCTCGTGCTTATGCTGTCCGGTTATTTTCGCTATGCGCACAAGGATGGGGTGGAGTTGTCCCTTTCCGTCCATAAAGAGCTTGCGGGCGGGGCACCCTTGAAGATTGTAGCCGTCAGCGACCTTCATCTTGGTTATACTATCGGCAGGGAGGAGTTGGACGGGTGGGTGAAGCTCATCAATGACGAACAGCCCGACATTGTCCTTATTGCCGGGGACATTACCGACAACAATGTGCGCCCCCTCAACGAACAGGCAATGGCGGACGCTTTCCGTCAAATCAGGACGAAATACGGGATATACACCGTTTTTGGCAATCACGAATATATAGCCGGTACGGCGAAAGCCGCCGCTTTCTTCCGCTCTGCCGGCATTACCCTGTTGCGGGATTCTGCGGCATTGATTGACAACCGCTTCTATGTGATAGGTCGTGATGACCGCAGCAATCCCGACCGACAATCGGTTGCACAGCTGACTACCTCCTTAGACCACACCAAACCCCTTATCCTGCTTGACCATCAGCCGTATCATCTGGAAGAAGCTGCCGAAATTCTCCGGGCACACCCATAACGGGCAAGTCTGGCCGCTCAGCCTGATAACCAAAGCACTGTTTGAACAACCTCACGGCTATCTGCAAAAAGGAGATACTCATATATATGTCAGCTCCGGTCTGGGCATTTGGGGCGGGAAATTCCGGATAGGGACACGTTCCGAATATGCGGTGATACTCATCCCAAGGTAATGAGATAACAAAGAAAGGTACCGCCTTCTTTTTAAGCGATTGACACCTATGGGCAGGGCGTTAATCATTCATCATTAACCGTTAATTGCAGGTTCGTCATCTTGTCCGTCACGCGGAACGGATAGGCCGGATAATCATAGATGCTGAAGCGCGGCTCCGTTTTCCCTTCGCAATAGCTCCAAATGGTTTGATATTCGTTGATATCCTCGCCCATCTCCTGCAATTGGCGCAGGTAGGCGGCGACAGATTTGTTTTCCACGATATATACTTTTCCCATCTGATGGATAATGGGACTGTGGCGACGTCCGGCGTCATGGTCGAAGCGGAGGATGCGCCTGCCCTCGGCAGTGATGCCGACGGTGTGGAAATTCATGCTCTTGCCGATGCCCGGCAGGTTTAGCACGTTACGGTCAGTTCCTGCAAAGGGGAGGCTGTTTTGTTTGAGAAAGCGGATAAGCTGTTTGCCGAGCGGGCGTTGGGTGCGTATGAGTGTGTCCAGTTCCTTGCGCTTTTCTTCGGACATGAACCCCGCTCTTTTCTCCTCGTTCCGTTCCTGCATGGAGCGGCTGTTGGGGGCGAAGACGGCGTAGTTCTCGCGGAAACCTTTCACGGAAAAAGTATAATAACCGACTACGTCGATGGCGTTTAACGCCTGCCGCAGTTTTGCCGTATGCCCGCGGCGGGAAGCAGCTGCCGTAAACACCAACTGGTTTGTCACCGTCCATCCGGCGGCAAGGACGGCTTCCACGGCACGCTTTGCCTCCGGCGTAATCTCCAAAGGCGATTGGAAATGAGTTTGCAGGTAGCATTGGGTAATACCGGCTGCAGCGGCTTTTTCCTTAAACTCTTTCAGTATGTCCGTCAGTTCGTCGTTGATGCGCATGGGGAGATATGCCGGCAGACGTGAACCCAGACGGATGCGGCGGATTTCGGCGTACTTCTCCCCGTCGGGACGGCTCTCGTTTGCCTTCCGCTTGCGGACAGCCATCCGGCAGACGGCATCCAATATCTTCCGCAGCGTTTCGTTCCGGCTCATCAGCGCATCTCCGCCGGTAATCAGTATGTCGCGCAGTTGGGCATCATCTTCAAAGTATTGCATGAGGCGGCGCAACTTCTTGTCCCACGATTCCTTCGGTCGCAGGGATTCAAAGTCGAAGTTCAGTCGTTCGCTTTGGAAGTCGTACATACGCTGGCAGGAGGCACACAATCCCCCGCAGGCACGACCTATCGAGTCGGGAATGAGAATGGCAACGTCCGGATAGCGGCGGTGGATATTGTTCGCTTCGGACAGCAGCCAGCCGGCGGCGTTGGGTTTGCCCGGCACAATCAGATCTTCCTTCTCCCAAGCGCGAATGGTGCCATACGTTTCTATCAATTCTTTGGAATACAATACATACGAGCGTATGCTTGCATCGTCATAGCCCTCTTTCCCCGTATTCAGCAGTGAAAGATAATAAGGCGTTACAAAGAAAGGTATCCCCTTTTTCTTTGCCTCCGCCAGCAAGCGCATGGTTTCGGGGGGAAGGGTGTTTCCCAAGAAGTTGTTCAGCTCGGAAGGACTTTTTACCGCCATCAGCAGGTGAAAGCGGCTGCTGTTCCACCATTCCTCCACCGTGCGGTATTTCTCCTCAAAAGTTGCATTGTCGGCAAAAAGATAGCGGGAGGAGGAAGCATGATGCCTGTCAATCTTGCGGATCAGTCCGCGTATGACACGGTCTTTGTTCGCCCGCCGCACAGCCGCCACTTCCTCGTCAAGACCGGTCGGCCAGCGGCTCATCTGCCGCTTCAGCCGGTGCAGGTCGAACGGCGTATCCTTCGGCGGGGATTTCAACAGCAGAAACAGGTAGTACAAATCAATCAGCAAATCGGCGGACACATGATCCTCGTCAAGCATCACCCCGTTCAGAAACCGCCATAAATAAGTAATGGTGCGCACGGGTAACTGTTCGCCGGTGGACAACTCATCAACGGTCGTCCCGTCATAATCAATAAGGCGCAGGATGCGCTCGGCGGCAACCTTTCGCGGCGTATCCCCGTCTTCCGCTTCCGTCTTCGCTTGGGAAGCCACAAACACCCGCAGCTCCTCCTTAAACAATTCGGGACTTTTGCACTTCCGCGCCATAACGGACAACTGTCTGAACTTTGAAAGATACTCCCCGTGCAATCGGGACAAATCATAAGAAACAACGTTTCGTTTTTCCATAGTACTACTTTTTAATTAAAGGTAACAAGCCGCCATAAAGTCATTAACAGGCAGTTATTTGCAGGCTTTCAGCCCGCGAATAACAGAGGAGGTGAAACCGGACAATTCCATCTCATTCAGCCCCTTGATGGTAATACCGCCGGGGGTTGTTACTTTGTCAATTTCCGCCTCCGGATTGCTTTTGTTCGCCAAAAGAAGTTCAACGGCACCTTTGACAGTGTGCGCTACAATCTCCTGTGCCTCTTTCGGATAAAATCCCAACTCAACGCCGCCCTCAACAGCCGCCCGAATGTAACGAAGGGCAAAAGCAATACCGCAGGAAGCGAGTGCTGTGCCCGCTCCCATGAGCCGTTCCTCAATCAACATGGCATTGCCCGATTCATTGAACATATCCACAATCAGCTTTGTCTGTTCGGGGGAGGCATTGCGGGCGGAAACAAAGGTCATGCTGCTTGACACCGCAATGGCGGTATTGGGCATAATGCGAAAAACAACGGGAGATGGCGTAATGCCGTCACACTCCATGTTTTTGGTCAGGAAAGTATGCAGCTGGTCGAAAGTGATGCCGGCGGCTACTGATACGATGACGTGCCTGTTGAAATCAAGCGAAGATCTTATCTCCTCTGTCACCTCTTCGATGCGCCACGGCTTGACGGCGAGGATGATAATGTCTGCCGCACGGGCGGCAGCTTTGTTGTCATGCGTCAGGGTGAAATCGGGACTGACCGCCCTCATTTTTTCCAGCGTTTCTGCCGAACAGGCTGTGCATATAATATCCGCCGCCTTGAATACGCTTCCCTTCACCAAGCCGCGGGCGATGGCACCGCCCATGTTCCCTGCTCCAATTATTGCAATCTTCATATTGAATAAAATTGTGATTATTGCGACTTTTATTTGCTATTCGTTTTCTTCATAATAATACGAATAATCAATTCCTTTCATAAATATCTCCCGATCGTTTATCTTATCCGTGAGGGCATTTTTCAGTAAACCATTTAGTTTAGTGCTGTTTGTCGAACTTCGTACCATTGCATTCAGATAATCGTTTTTATTAATTTTACTCCAATCCACGCAACGTTTCAGTCGTTTCTTGAAAATCAAATCCAACCAAATTCGTGTGCTTCGCCCGTTGCCTTCCATGAATGGATGGGCAATGTTCATTTCCACATATTTATCTACAATCTCGTCGAATGTGTTTTCAGGCATTTGTTCTATTTGTTTCAATGTATTGCCTAAAAAGTGTGCTACTGCAAACTGAAAGCCGCCTTTTGAAATATTTTTCTGCCTTATTTGTCCGGCAAAATCGTAAAGTCCGCCGAACAAGTAGGCGTGGATTTGCTGTAAACTTTTTGCTGTCCCGATTTCAGCTTCGTTAATAAGATTGCTTTCAAAAAAAGAATATGCCTTTTTCTTGCTTTGCCCGTCAATACTGTTGTCGCTGTATGTAAACCAATCAAGAAATTTGACAGCTTTATTATTATTGGGGAAATGTTTAGCAAGAGAAATAACACCATCACTATCAAGGGTATCAGCCAAACGTTTTTTGCCATCCGGTGCCACAAATTTGAACCCGAGAGTAGTACTCACGGGTTGATTTTGCTCTTTGATAAGTTTTCGCTTTAACCAGCGCCAGTAATTATTCGCTTTTGCATAATCATCTTGTCCATAGAGTACTGCAACAACATCTACGACATTAAACCACCATTTATTGTTCTGTTCATCCCAAACGGCACGAACTTCTCGGTCGTCGAAAAAACGGATTGATATTTTTGTGTTATTGTCCATTGCTGACTCCTTTCAAAATATTAAATAATTTGCTTATTGCAAATTCATTCTGCTCTTATTTCCTTTCTGTCATTAAATTCTCTGCAAAGATAAGTAAACTCAACCGTATAATTATATCCGCAGTCTTTGCATTTATAACGTCGTCTGCCTTTGGCAAAACCCGCTTTTATCTTTTTCCCGCTGCTGCATTTAGGACAATTCATACGCTTTTTCTTGCAAATATAAAAGAAATATACATAATTAACAACGCGTTTTATTTTTGATGCGGTTACCCTGGAGGATTTCAGCCCTACATGCAACGCAGCGGAATGTGGGGTTCAGACAAGTGCATATCAATAAAATTCTGGAAAAACAATACAAATAGCATGGCGTGTAAAACAGGAAAAAAAATGAAAAAAGGGATTATGTGGATGTAATGCTTATTTTTGCGCGGGCGTAAAGGAGGGTAGTGCGCTTTCAAAGAAGAAATACAGTCAGTTATATGGATAAGAAGTTTTTTGCCTTGTTTGCCGGTATGTTATTGGCTATAAATGTTTCTGCCCATGCAACAGGGTCTCCGTGTTTGCTGGTGGGGAAAAGCGGTCAGGGAGAGACGGTTTATCTGATTGTGGAAGGCGAACGTTTGATGGCAAGGAACATTGAGCTTTTGCCTCAAAGCTACGGGGAGTGGCAGGCGGCTTTATGGGAAATTACTGTTTCACAAAACGACTACATCACAACATCTTATTATACATTCAAGCACAGGCTTACGGGATTTCAGCTGGCTTTAAATCATGCGGAAGCCGTGACGATCAACGGGATTGCGGCTTCGCCTTCCGCCAATTTGTTAGGGGGGAGCATCAAACAGTGGATTCCCCACACAAAAAGCACGGAATACGCGGCGGGCGGTTTTTTCTATGTACCGTATTCTGACGAAAGCGGGGCAGTGATTACGTGGGGTTTGGAGAATGCCGGTGAGCCGGACAAGTCGAAGAACCGCAGAATTGTTCCGCTGGCTTATAAAAGCTACGAGGCTCTCAGTGCTGTTATCGGCAAGGATATGGCGGGCGAGCCGAGCCCTCTTTCCATAGAGATAATAGACTGGAACGACAGCCGCATCGTTGCCAAAACGGTTTTCCCCTTGACGGCGAATGAATTGAATACGAAAATCGGCAGTAGCGGCGGCGAATACAAAGACGGTCGTTTTCTGGCGACAAAAGACAGTTACTTTGAGTTGGAAATCAGTCCGAAGGAGACTTTCCTGTTTTCTTCGTTGCAGGCGCAGAGTGTTGTGAACGGAGTGAAGGCTGAAGGCGGTTTTTCGGCAGATGTGAAAGAGGAGCCGTGGGTAGCTTTGTATGCGGCAAATGCCACCGGTTTTATTGTTACAGACGAAACCGGTTCGATCCGCAGCGAGGACAAGTGGAAAGATCATGATTCCCGCTTCTGGTTTAAGTTTCTATATGACATAAAGACCGGGCGTGTCAGGCTGGTTTCTTATGCAGGTAATTATCTGACTTATCTGCAGACGGGGGGCATAAGCACGTATAAATTCACGCAAGAATCCGATGTGAACAGGAGTTTTGACTCTTGGATTACTCCGGTCGAAGGGAAGGATACGAAGGTGTATATTCCGAGTAACACCTATTTGTTGCAGGTGACGGGTACTAATCTTTTGAAAGACAAATATACCGGTGTCGGCAGCAAACGTCTGGGTAAATACGTGAAGCTGGCGTTGGACGGCACGTTGGAGTTTGTGGATTGGAACCCACTGCTTCAGCAAATGCCTTCCGCTCAGTGGGTGATAGAATCTTCCGATACTTTGCTGAAAGTGACTAACCGCGAGTTTGCTTCATTTGTTCCGAATGATTATCTCCCCGCTTATGCCCGTCCTTACGGGAAGACGGGACAATCCGGCACGTTTTACTTTCTGCACGGCGATACCTTCAAACTGACCGCCGTGACGTCTGCCGATAACAAATATGCAGGCTACAAACATTTTGAACAGAAGGAGCTTGACGTAAACAGGTATTATTTCAATTATCTGTCGGAAACTCCCGCTTCGTATATTTCAATGCAGAGGGATAGTACCCTTGATATAACAGCGGGCATTTACACCGAATTTTCATTGGAAGTCGCACTGACCAATGAGTACGGATATGTGGTTCCTTTCGACGCTTCCGCCGTCCGGCTGGAGCGTTCCGCTTATCGGCTGTACAGCATTGAGGAAGGCACGAAACTGTATGTTTCTTCTGACCCGGAGACGGAAGGGAGGAAGTATTATTTGCAAAAAAATCCGGAAAAGGCTTCGCTGTTTTTCTTGAAAGAACTAAGGAGAGAGGGCGTAAACAGTTATTATGCCTTGGCAGATGCGCCTTTTATTCCGGGCTATTGGGTTGAAATAGATGCCTTTGGTAAGAAGATACGGGATTACATTTCCGGAGTGACTTTGTCTTCGATAGCGGGAAAAAACGTTGTAAAGGCGGAGGAAATCGACTATGACTGGCAGGCGAAGCGATACGAGGGTATGGGTGAGATAGTCAACGATCCGATACTGCGTCCGTTTTGGAAAACGGGGGCAGTAGAAGCTGTGGAATGTGTTGGGGAAGACGGGAAGCCGTTTTTTTATGCCAAAGTTGCCAACGGCAGTGCGTATTTGTCCATGTTGTATGCCAATCGGCAGTTCATGGCTCTGGCAAGTGGGGAATTGGGGAACGGCTTTGACTACGCGCTCTTTAGAATTGGAATTGCGAATGTGTCAGCTCGCGAAGTTGATGCGGACAAGCCGATTGTCTTTGCCGGAAAGGGCAGGGTGGTCGTGAAAGGTGCTGCCGGAAAGAAAGTGCTTGTTTCTACTGTTTTAGGCAAAACTGTTGCCGGCGGGACGTTGTCTTCCGATGAAGCGGAATTTGCCGCTCCGGCAGGGATTGTGATTGTTGCCGTTGAAGGCAGTCCGGCGGTGAAAGTAATTGTGAAATAAGGGGTTCTCCCTTGTGGCGGTCGGTATCATTCCTGCAGGTTGGATATGAGTAGTATATATGATTCGCGTCAGCGGTTGAAGTACGTGTTTATCTGTGCGGCGACGCTGATAGCGGTGGCTTCGGTAGTTGTTTCCAATTTGCTGGTCAAAGACTTGGCGCAGGAGGAGCGGCAGAAGATGGAGGTGCTGTCGGTGGCGCAACGAGTGGTGACAAGCGAGGATGCAAACCTTAATATGTTGCTTGCCTTGAAAATAATTACCGGAAACAGTTCCATTCCAGTTATTTTATGTGATGAGAATGAGGAAATCATCTCTTCCAACAATCTCCAATATACCGAAAAAGATTCTGCCGCATACGAACAGCGGAAATTGCAAGAGTTGAAGCTGAAAAATCCCCCTGTCGTGATTGACTTCAACGACGGCACCTACCATTACCTTTATTATGACGATTCCATTATCCTGAAACGGCTGAATATCTACCCCTACGCTCAGCTGGCAATCGTATTCATTTTTATATTGATAGCTTTCCTTGCGCTAAGCAGCACAAAGCGGGCAGAGCAGAACAAGGTATGGGTGGGACTTTCCAAAGAAACGGCACATCAGTTGGGAACGCCCATTTCTTCGCTGATGGCTTGGACGGAATACCTGCGGACAAAGGATGTTGATCCGCCCCTGCTGGACGAGATGGACAAAGATGTAAAACGGTTGGAAACGATTGCCGAACGCTTTTCCAAGATAGGCTCCAATCCCGACCCGATTCCGGTGGACATCCGCAACTCCGTCCTCTCCGCTTTGGATTATATGAAAACACGCATCTCTGCCAAAGTGAAGATACAGGCGGTGTTGCCTGAAAAACCGGTGCCAGTGCTGATGAATGATTCGCTGTTTGCCTGGGTGATTGAAAATCTGGTGAAAAATGCGGCGGACGCGATGGAAGGACAGGGGGAGATTACGTTTCGGGTAGAAGAGGGTAGGAGGCGCGTGTGCATCGACATATCCGACACCGGCAAAGGCATTTCCAAATCAAAATTCAAAACCGTATTCAGTCCCGGCTATACCACCAAGGCACGCGGCTGGGGCTTAGGGCTTTCCCTCGTGAAACGCATCATCGAGTCCTACCACAACGGGCGCATCTTCGTAAAAAGTTCCGAGCTTGGCAAAGGAACTACTTTTCGCATTGAGTTAAAAAAGCATCCATCTCTTCCGCATGTTCCTCCAGACTTTGCAGCAGTTTGAACTGCGCTTTGGTACGAACCAAGTTGTGTTCAGGGTGGCGGATTTTGTAATAAGTATCCCCGTTGATGTAGTCGGTCAGGAAGCGGACGGTTTGCATGTAGGTAAGCAGTCGCCCGCCGTAAGGTAACATGGCGGTTTCCAGCGTGGTAAGGAACTTGGCGGTTTCCAGATAACCGCGCGTATAGGCTTTGAAAACGTCCATGTTTACGCCTACCTTATCAAGATTTTCATCATCTTCCGCACCCGTATTGGCGGCGGTACGGATAAAATCGCCGATATCGGAGAGGACAAAGCCGGGCATGACGGTGTCCAAGTCAATCACGCAAAGCACCTTCCCGTCCTCATCAAAAAGAATGTTATTCACTTTGGTATCACAGTGATTCACACGTTTTTTTAGTTTGCCTTCGCGATACAGCTCTTCCTGAATACACATCGCTTTAGCGTGTTTTTCCACCTCGTCAATCAAATTTTTCACCTTGTCCGCGCGACCGGCGGCATCGGCTTTCAAGGCATCATGGAACTGTTGCAGGCGGAACGTCATATTATGGAAGTCGGGAATGGTTTCGCCCAGAAGCCCTTCGGGAATGTCGGACAGCATGGATTGAAAATTGCCGAAGGCTTTACCGGCTTCGTAAGACTTCTCCGGCGTCACCTCTTCGTAGCTCGTGCTGCGAGGGATGAAAAGGCATACACGCCAATAGCTGTCGCCATCGAAATGATACAGTTTCCCGTCTTTGGTCGGGAGGAACGTGAGAACTTTGCGGTTAATGTCCGTTTCCCCTTTTTCTTCTAACTTCTTGCGAATGTGTGTAGTGACAGCATGGATATTGTTTTGCAACATATCCACATTTTTGAATATGGAGTGATTGATGCGTTGCAGGATGTATTTGGCTTCGCCCTGCTCGTTTATCACCTTTAAGGTATCGTTAATATGTCCGTTGCCAAAGGCACCGGCGGCTATAGCCTTGTCTTTCAACGTGAATTGAGCAAGGATATGCAATAATTGTTCTTTTGTTTTCATCAGTTTATTATTATGTGATTTGCATCCCTAACAGGGTTTGAAACCCTGTTACCTTAGATTTGCCCCGTGTAAAAAAGCGGTACTATTGGCGGAATGCGAGGTTATAGGACAATACCGACAATGGAGTTCTGAAAGAACGCCGGATTTCAGCCCCACATGGAGCGGATGCGGAATGTGGGGTTTGCGGAATGGGCGACCCAATGAAATCCTGCAAGGATGATACAAATACAAATCATATTTACAATGCAACCTGTAACAATATATATATTTATCGTTCTTTCAGAACTCCCTTGGCGTTATCGCCCTTTAACCCCACATTCCGCTCCGCTCCATGTGGGGCTGAAATC
>LBCX01000336.1 GCA_001657575.1 Bacteroidales bacterium Barb4 | reverse complement strand
AAATAGGATATGATAAATACAAATGTAATATTACTACTTATTTGATGAACCATTTGCAAGTAATAAGAATATCCCATAGGGCGATATATATTAAATGCTCCGGATTGAGCAGATAGTACGTATGCTCCTGTATCCGGATATGTAAATGGGAATGGGTATAATTGATAAAGGACAATACCTAAACAACAAATCAAAACAGACAAAATTGTAATTTCCCGCTTTTGCTCTTTTGTTCGCAAATACTGAATGAAATCCCGAAAATTCTTCATATATATAATGTTTATTTTTTGAATAAATTATATTTAATAATGCAATACAAAGCCCTGAAACCGTCTTTCCAATTAATATGCTTTCCCTCCTTGTAGGTTCGTCCGTAATAAGAGATGCCGACTTCATAAATACGAACGCCCATTTTGGCTATTTTCGCCGTTACCTCCGGTTCAAACCCGAAACGGTTTTCCTGCAATTTCAATGACTGTATAATTGGCGTGCGGAAGCATTTATAACATGTTTCCATATCCGTCAAGTTCATATTACCAAGTGCGTTTGAAAAAACAGTCAGCCAGGCATTCCCGATACTGTGCCAGAAAAAAAGAATACGATGGGGCTTTCCGCCCACGAAGCGGCTGCCATATACCACATCTGCAAAACCGTCTTCCAACGGTTTTAGCAACAAATCATATTCCGAAGGGTCATATTCCAAATCGGCGTCCTGAATAATCAGATAGTCGCCTGTCGCATGACTTATTCCCGTATGTAAAGCCGCCCCTTTTCCTTTATTTATGGGATGGCAATAATATTGAATAATCAGTGCAGGATTTTCTTCTTTATACCGCAAAACAGATTCTTCCGTTTTATCCGAAGAACAATCATTTACGATGATAACCTGCTTTTGTATATTTTTCATCAACTCCACATCCTTTATCTTATTTAATATAAGATGAATGGTCTCTTGCTCATTATATACCGGTATAATTATTGATAATGTTTTCATTCAATTAAAAAGATTACAGGCTGTTGAACTTTTCCATCGCCTTTTCTCTGTCAAACTTTAACAGGTAAGTATCAGGATTTAGTAAGTGTATGACTGTTTGGAATAATTCGGGATGCTTTTGAATAGCGGGATATAAATATCTTGCAGTCGAACTGTATCCCAACTGTTCCAATACAACATAGTCCGTTTTTGATTGAATCAATCCCTTTATCAGTTCCGTATCATCCGCAGTCCACAGATAATCGGAAACGGCACCTTTGCTATACATATGAAAGAGTCCCGACTTTCGTGAGCAAATAACTGTGTTTGCCGGCAGTTTTTTATGCACTTCCTCCGCTATTGCGAAAAAGTTGCGATAATTAGCAGGAAACGGTGCTTTATTCTGAGCATGCAACTGTTCCAATTTGGGATAAGAGAAGAAAAACAATGGGATTAACAGCCAAGGGGAAAACTCTTTGGCTATTTTCATTTTCCGTATGCCAAAGGATAAGACAATGTATAACCCGATGATCAGACTTGTTTCTAAAAACGGTAACAAGGTCGTTATGTAGCGGTTCCCGCCGGGTGCACTATGAATAGAGATAACACCGAATGTAGCTAATGTGTAAAAAATAAACAAGTATTTGTATCTGCCAAACTGCCACATTCCGATGCCTATGAATGCGACAAGGATAATTGCTATAATCCATTCGTTCCATGTCGCAGATGAATCGTAGTCAATAGAAAAATACGGAAGAACGGAATCAGGAACTGCTTTTGTCAACAACATCCTGAACGTATCAAAGAAACGGGCGGTCAATTCGCCAAATGACAAAGTGCCCTCTTCCGGTCTCCATATATTTGACATGCTAATCGCATCTATATAACGACTTTGTTCCATGCCGGCTATCTTATTTCTCAGTATCCAAGGCATTAAACAGACCACGAAACCACCCGCGAAAGCGAGCATCTCTTTCCACCGTTTAGTAAACAGGAAAAAGCCTAAAACAGCTGCCGCCATAGCTATGCCCTGCGTCCGGACATGATAGCAATAGGCGGCGGAGAGGATGGCGAGATAGAAATAGCGGTTTTTCCAGAACGGTTTTCCGTCGTCCGCTTTGCAGAGAAACCAAAGTGTGAGCACCGCAAAGAAAAGAAACGACATCTCACTCATCATCATCGTGGCAAAATGCAACACCTGATAATTGAGCAAAACAACAGCGGAAGCGACAAAAGCCAGAGAGTCCGGCAGCTTATTCTTCCGGACAAAGAAAAAGAGGAGAAGGACGGAAGCTAACAGGAAAAGACCGTTCAGCACCTTTTGAGGAAAGAAGCTGTCGGTAAAGATCCGGATAAACGACATCAGCAGCGGATAGCCGGGCGGGAATACATTCGTTGGGTTGTAGGCTTCACTTGTAATATCGGAATATCCGTGACCGCCGGCTATGGAGGTTGCCAGCATGTAGTAGGCGCAGTTGTCCCCGTTTATATCAATCTTTGAGTTGAAAGTATAGGAAAAGGTGACGGCAAACAGGATGGTCAGACCTGCCATGTAATAATGCAACGTGTTGGATTTTAGCGGTTTGATTGCTTTCATATCCCTGATTTATATCCTCTAAGTTTCTTAAGAACTATGATGCCGATGCGGCACAGAAGCCCTGAAAGGGCAAGAGATTTCAGCCCCACATGCAGCAAAGC
>LBCX01000335.1 GCA_001657575.1 Bacteroidales bacterium Barb4 | reverse complement strand
AGAGCATCTGACTGTTAATCAGAGGGTCCTTGGTTCAAGTCCAAGAGGAAGAGCAGAAGCCGCACCGTAAAAAGGGAGCGGCTTTTTTGATGGGGGTAATCAGGTATATTTAATCAGGTATTGTTATTATTGCCATCTAATATTCCCTACTATAAGTTTCAACTCTCCACCTTCTTGTTCATCATCGGAAGCACCACAATGCTGACTAATCCGCAAAGCCCTGTCCAAGCAGTCTGTGCCGTATGCACCACCAAGGCAAATGCCCCTGCATCCGACTCATTGACACCGAAAAAAAACAATGTGGCTATCACCATAAAATGCCACGCCCCTATCCCGCCCTGCACCGGCGCGGCAACGCCCAAACTGCTCATCGCAAAGGCTATCAGCCCCGCCGTAACACCTAAATCGCGGGTAAACCCAAAGGCAAAAAAGGTGATATAGAAGAAGAAGAAATAACACACCCATATCAGCAGCGTATAAATCAGAAACAGCCGCTTGCGCTTCATCAGCCATACGCTTTTTATCCCCGTCCACACATTGGTAAGCAGTTCCTTAGCCTTCTGCACAAACGCAAACTTGCTCATGTACACGAACACCAGCCAAACGAAAGCCACGCTGCAAACCAGCCCCACATAAATCCACACGGAATGAACCAGTGCGGAAAGCCCGTCCAACACAACGGGATATTTAGCCAAGAACCCCGCAAAGAAATCAAAGTGGAATACAAACAGAATCAGGGTGAGCGTACCCACCACCAAGGTATCAAACACCCTGTCCACAAGCAGCGTCCCGAACAGCTTCGTAAACGGTACCTTGTCATATCTCGTAACAATTCCGCAACGCCAAATCTCCCCCACGCGCGGCAGTACCAGATTCACGGCATAATTGCCCAGCACGGCATGAACGGCATTGCTCCGCTTGTAAGGCATTCCCAGCTCGTCTATCAGCAGGCACCAGCGAAGCCCGCGTACAACGTTGGCAACCAGTCCGAATATCAGCGAACAGGCTATAATATCGTATCGCACGCCCTTTCGTATCGCACTCCATACCTGCGTAAAATCCATATCCCGATAGAGATACCACAGCAGCAACCCACCCAAAATCAGAGGAATTAACACCTTGAACGATGTACGCAACCCAGCCTTAAAATCCATCACCTGTCAGCGGTTTCTAATTAATTATACTACTTTTGTCAGCCCGCAAAGGTAGAAACAATACCGAAGTTCCTTCTTCCCCCTCGTTAATTCTTGGATAAACATGGTACGACCGAAAAAATCACTGGGGCAGCATTTCCTCAAAGACATGGATGTTGCCCGGCAAATAGCCGGAACGCTTGCTGCATACAAGCATCTGCCGGTTTTGGAGGTTGGCGGGGGAACGGGTGTGCTCACGCAGTTTCTGCTCGAAGCGGGGCATGATTTAACCGTGGTGGAGCTTGACATGGAGTCCGTCGATTATCTGGAACAGCATTTCCCCGTTTTGGAGGGAAAGATACTGGCAGATGATTTCCTGCAAATGGACATAAGCCGCCGCTTCTCTTCCCCGTTCTGCGTGACCGGCAATTACCCGTATCATATTTCCAGCCAGATATTCTTCAAGGTATTGGAACATAAAGACAGCATTCCCTGCTGCTCCGGCATGATACAGAGGGAAGTGGCGGCACGCCTCGCCGCCGGCCCGGGCAGCCGCACCTACGGCATCATCAGTGTATTAATTCAAGCATGGTACGATGTTGAATACCTTTTCACGGTAGATGAAAAGGTGTTCGACCCTCCGCCCAAAGTCAAAAGTGCCGTTATACGAATGACACGGAACAAGCGGACGGATTTGGGTTGCGATGCGAATCTGTTTCGGACAGTCGTCCGGACTTCCTTCAATCAACGCCGCAAGACCCTGCGCAATTCCTTGAAGCCTGTGCTTGGAAATGATTGCCCCGACTACTCCCTCCCCGTTTTCGACAAACGCCCCGAACAGCTTTCCGTCGAACAATTCATCGAACTGACACACATTGCCGAACGGTTTACATAAACAGACTAGTCCCCATGAAAAATCATCTAAAAACCATCTCTCTCTGCTGTTTACTTGGTTTTGGCATTTGTTCTGCCCAACCGCAATCAAGCCCTAACAGTGTTCCAACCCCTGTTAAGGCTGAAGGAGACAATCCCCTCCTGTTTGACTCCCTCGTGTACGACCGCTATGACCGCCCCGTGAAGGGCATCACCCCGGAGGGCAGCATAACGGAAACGGAGTACGACGGTCGTAAAACAACCGTAACAGTCGGCGCAACGAGGAAAGCCACCAAGTACAGCCCCAAGGATGTGATGACCTCCGTCACCGACCCGTCCGGCACGGTGGACTACTTCACCCGCGCCGACGGCAGCCCCGAAAAGACCGTCGCCCCGGGCAACATCACGACCGTTTTTCACTACGACAAATACGGTCGCCCCACCGGTCAGACCGACCCGTCCTTCGGCAGCAACCTCATAGAATACGATGCCGCAGGCAACGTCATCAGGGAAACGGATGCCGACGGGCGCACCTTCTCGGCAACCTACGACCGCTTCCGCCGGCAGCTGACTTCCGTCTCTGCCGAAGACACCGTTGCCTATACCTATACCTCCGACGGGGATGTTGAAACCATCCGCAGCAGCAACGGCAGCGGAACGGAATACAC
>LBCX01000334.1 GCA_001657575.1 Bacteroidales bacterium Barb4 | reverse complement strand
AACAAGCCCGCGCCGCCAGCAGGGAAGCCCCCGTCTTGTCGCGACTGCCGGCTATCAGCAGCGCATGACCGTAGGTGCCTTTATGGGAAAAACGATTGCGCGGACGAAGCAGTGAGGCGACCGCCTCTTTCGTCAGCAAAGCGTAGGGCGTATCCGTTGCCGCAACCGCCGCCGGATGAAGCCCGATGTCCGCCGTCTCCCACTGTCCGGCATACTCCGCAGAGCCGGGCAGCAGAAAGGCAAGTTTCGGGAAACCGAACGACACGGTCACATCCGCCCGCACGACAGCTTCCGGATGGTTGCCTCGATTATCCTCTCCGAACAAGCCGGAAGGCGTATCTACCGCGACAACCGTTGCCTCCGACCTGTTAATATAATTTACTACCGCCGCAAAGCCGCCCGTCAGCGGTCGGTTCAGCCCCGTGCCGAAAAGCCCGTCAATCACAACGTCCTGCTTTCCCAGCTCAGGAGCGGCAAACGACCCCGTGATTTCCTGAAAACCGATGTCCTTGTTCCCTTTAAGTCTGTCCCTATTCGCCCTACATTCGGGAGAAAGCTCTCCGCTGCCGGTATTAAACAGATAGACCTCTACCTTGTAAGCCTCGTCAGCCAGCAACCGCGCAATCGCCAGCGCATCCGCCCCGTTATTCCCCTGTCCGGCAAAGACAAAGACGCAACCCTGACGCGGAAACCGCCCGCAGAAGACGGTGACGAAAGCCTCCGCCGCGCGTTCCACCAGCGCAAAGGGGGAAACAGGTTCATGTTCAATGGTATATCGGTCAATTTCCTTGGCCTGCTGCGAAGTAAACAGAGGTATCATAAGCCGTTTTTTTATTGCCGCGCAAACCTACAACGAAATCCCCCGCCCCTCGCAAAAACAGTCGGGAATTATTTCGTTATCCCGACTTACATGCTACTTTTGCCAGCGTTGTCCAACCCGACAGTATCTAATCATATATAAAAACAGAGTTATTATGTCAAAAGTCACAGTTATCGGTGCCGGAAATGTAGGTGCCACGTGCGTAAATGCCCTTGCATTCAAGGAAGTTGCAGACGAAGTAGTCGTGCTTGATGTCAAAGAAGGCATATCCGAAGGTAAAGCCATTGATATGTCGCAAACCGCCCAACTGCTTGAGTTTGATACCACAGTTGTCGGATGCACAAACGATTACGCCAAGACAGCCGGCTCCGATGTCATTGTCATCACCTCCGGCATACCCCGCAAACCGGGCATGACCCGCGAAGAACTTATCGGCGTAAACGCCGGCATTGTAAAGAACGTAGCCGGAAACGCTCTCAAACACTCCCCCAACGCTATCCTCGTTGTCATCTCCAACCCTATGGACACGATGACTTATCTGGCATTGAAATCGCTCGGACTGCCCAAAAACCGCATCATCGGTATGGGCGGCGCATTGGACAGCTCACGCTTCAAATACTACCTCTCGCAGGCATTGGGCTGTAACGCAAACGAAGTCGAAGGCATCGTCATCGGCGGACACGGCGACACGACCATGATACCCCTCGTCCGTCTCGCCGCCTACAAAGGCATCCGCGTAACCGAACTGTTGAGCAAGGAAAAATTAGAAGAAGTGGTGAAAGCCACCATGACAGGCGGTGCCACACTGACCGGACTGCTCGGTACTTCTGCATGGTACGCTCCCGGAGCCGCCGGCGCGCTCGTTGTCGAATCCATCATCCACAACCGGCGGAAACTCATTCCCTGCTCGGCTGCCCTTGAAGGCGAATACGGCGAATCGGACATCTGTATCGGTGTCCCCGTCATTGTAGGCAAAAACGGTATCGAAAAGATCGTTGACCTCAACCTCAATGCCGAAGAAAAAGCTCTCTTTGCCAAGAGTGCCGCAGCTGTCCGCACTACCAACGCCGTCCTGAAAGAAATCAACGTCCTGTAAATATCCCTGTTTACAAATCATTCCCCGTAGCCGTCAGCCGTAATCCGACTGGCGGCTTCTCTTTTAATAACTGATATTGCGCAGATGCCCCTTCGGGTATGGTGGCCAAAATAAGCAATCCGACTATCAGAAAAATCATTATCTTTGTACCATTATTCATTTATGACACAAAGAATTATGAAGAGTATAGAAGAACAGTTAACGGAAGAATTGAAGGTTGTAAAATTGAAATTGCAGAGCGGAAAGGCAAAGATTGAATCGCTCACCGGCAGAACAAATCGTTGGAGAATAAGCTGACCACAAGCAGGAAACAGTCGGAAGCATTAAAAGCAGTTTGTTTTGAGTTAAAAAAACTGATTTACTCAACGGAACAATCGTCCGGGAACCGATAAAATGGCATCAATATCCGGTTTTTATCGTTTCCCCGAGCATTGAACTTTACATTCGTACCCGTTGCGGTTTTCGCGGCGCAGTGACTATTCTGAATTATTTGAATGAAGTTTTTGGTTGGAAACCGGAGAAAATACCCAATCGCAACAGCATTGAGAATTGGGTGAAAAAGAGCGGTTACAGCATTTATAAAGAGCTGGCGCATACGCAAGTGCGGAGGAGAAACATGCCCAAATAACAGATGAGAGTATGATGCTGGGGAGCGAGAAAATGCTGTTGTCTTTGGGCGTAAAGGCAGAAAAGCAATCTGATGTTCCGTTAAATATGAGTGGGCATTGTTAGGAAAATATAGACAATTCCTTATTTCTGTATTTCA
>LBCX01000064.1 GCA_001657575.1 Bacteroidales bacterium Barb4 | reverse complement strand
TGGGTAGAACCCTAAACAATTGATGCTCTGAATCAATTCCCATATACTCGGAGGTCAAATCTACAGCTACAAGTTCTATATCCGAGAGACGGGGAATACGTATTTGATTCAGAAAATTCATTTTTGTCTCTGCCTGTTGTAATATCTCCAGTATTTTTCCGTAATTTGTGGCGAAGTTGTTCATGTATTTAATTGTTTGGTAGACAAGTAAATATAATCATTTTATTGATAATGAACAACTTCTTTTTTACTTTTTTCTAAATGCACTACGGGTTAAAATAGCAAAGTATGAAAAAGGCTATTTTTACAGCAGTGGTTTTAGCAGTAGCAGTCCTCATGACAGGATGCAATTACAAACCGGCGGATCAGGTGAGCAGATACGATGACGTGACAACCCAGTCCGAAATCGATTTGTTGTTAGTAAGGGTAAAAGGCGATAGCGTAAATCGAAGTACTTACGGGTATTCAGTCACGATGGAGGCTTACGGTATTCTCAATGGAAATCTTTACGGCGATATCCGTTATGCAACGGGGAAGATTGAGTCTGAAAATTATGCTAGTACCAAAAATATAATTGGTATCGAAAGGTCAGACGTGCAAGCATTCCTTACAACCCATTGATAACAATCGAGGGAGTTTTTTTTGGAAGAGTAAAAATTTACTTAACAACGCCGTTCGGAACGCTGGATTTGTATGAAAAGGACTTCGGAGGTTCCATAGACAATCCAAACTGAAGTGACAAACTTAACTATTGCGGAAGGCAGGTTGAGCCTCCTGCAATAAGGTATAAAGGCGTTCACAACTAGTGAAAGGGGTGTGAATGCGAGACGAGAAGTTTTTATTTAGCTTATCCCTGAAATGCTCTGCTCCTCTCTCAAACAAGTGGCAGACGTATTTCAGGGATTGCTTTTTATAAAAACGAAAAAGAATGGAAACAAAGTTCACGGTTGAGAAGTTCAATGCCACAAAGGAATATGCGTGCGTTAGTGTATGGTGCGATTGGGAAGAGAGGGAGGTGGTTTTGGAATTGGTATATGTGACAGGGCACAGTCCAAACCGTTGTTTCGTAAAAAGGTTTTAAAGAACGCAACGCCTAATACAGCCGCATTCATTAGCATCATCATGGCAATGCAGGAACTTGCCAAGATCGGCAAAAAAAGAACTACAATCTACACTGAAAATGCCATTGCTTTAAAGTGGGTGAAGGAACGGCGGTATAATACGGATATAAAAGACCTGTCGGGAAATGAAAAGATTTTGTCTCTGCTGGATGATTCCGTAAAATACCTTTTGTCGGGCAAGCCCTTAAATCCCGTGAAAAAATGGAAGGACAAGTGGGGAAAGTTCTTCTCCTCCTTTCAGAAGCGTTTTGAAACGAATGCGCCTGCAAATTTCCCTGATCAATATATAGCGATAGGATTCAGACCTGTTTATGAAGCCGTCAAAATAACCAAGCCCGTTTTTGCGGGTCATTGCGAGATAAGAGCCGACTTTATGTATGATGGAGAGCTTTACGAGTGGAACCATAAAACAATACAGACGTATGCTACAAAACCCGTGGGTGCTTACCTTTCCATTGTGGAAGCCATGCGGTATTTGGAAGCCGAGGGCGAGAATGATATTCCCATTGTATCTAACAATCTTGCGGCTGTCAATTGGGTGAACGAGAGGAAAAGCAGTTCACGAATGCCCAGAACTTGGGGAAATTTGCAGGTACTTGACCAGCTTCAGGAAGCGGACAAATACCTGCAAAACCGCAAGACTCCCTTTAATCCTGTATTGTTATGGGATAAAGAGAGGGCTGGAAAGTTCCCCATTGTGTTTGATGACGGTATAGCCAATATGAAGGCGGAAGGGCTGGAAACAGACGCTGAAATTATGAACCTGTACAACTTCGGGACTTCAGAGTGGAAAGTGGCAACAGCGGCAACTGTGAGCGGTAAGGTGTGGGGATTAAAATTAGACAGCATCTGCAAAATCATATTGGATGAGGATGTATATGACTTGCGTTTCCAAAAAAGGCTGGATGATGAATTTGACAAACGGCGGTTTGTAAAGATAGAAGTTCCAAATAAAGAGGGCAGTTTTTATAAGTTCCATACCGAAACAACATTGCCGTTCACGGAGTTCGCGGACAGTGTTTCACATTACAAGATGAGCATAGCAAAGGTAGAGAAGTAGCTGAACAGCCTTTTTAATGAAGCTGTGAAGATTATCGGCAAAGTGTTTATAAACAACTAAATATTAAAAAAATGAGAAACAGGAAAAAAAATTAAAAGTAAGGGTGCTGTCGGTTTTGCAAGAGGCGCGGGTCAATTATCAGTTTTCCCATCGTTCTTTATTGAGAATGAAGTGACGGGAGAGAAAGTAGAGATCGTTGGGAACGGTTCCGAACAAAGGGAAATGATGATGAAGGTGTTTGACATATGGGCTGTCGATTTCGGGCGCAAATGACAGGCAGTGGAAACAATATAAAACAAGATACAATGATTACAAAAAAAGAGCTTCTAAAACAGAGCGACCCTGTAAAATACTTGACAGATACATATGGCATATCGGGGATGGATGCGGCAGTGTTTATACACAGCACTGTCGAGCTGTTCCTGCGGGAGAACTTTCCGTACCTGAAGCATTCTGAATTGATAAGAAAGCAATGACCGCCGTTTCATTCACAGGTATTGCTAATTAAGAATACTATTTTAACGCAAGTTCGATATAAGAAATAGTTGAAAAAGTCAGCATAATTAAAGCATGGTTCTTATATTTATAGTGTTCAAATACAAATATATAATACACCATAACCATGCTGACGGATGATAAAATTACAGAGATTTTCTTTCCGGCAGACAACTTTTGCAAAGAATATCAATCAAGGGTGAAAGAATATTTTTTAAGAGAGGATTATACAGGTAAAAAATACCGGAACAGGCCGAATGGCCTGTCGGAGAGTGAGATTATCACTGTTCTGATTCTGTTTCATTATAAGCGGATTCAGGTGTTTGAAACATTACCGCCTGTTCCATGTCTGTAAACATCAGCGGTCTTTATTCCCTAGGCCGGGGTCTTACAATCGCTTTGTAGAACTTGAAAGGGAAGCGGTTCTTCCGGTGACCTGCTTCTTGAAGACCTGTTTATCGGGAGACTGTACGGGCATCGCCTTCGCAGACTCCGCCAGCCTGAAAGTTTGCCGGAATCAACGGATTCACCATCATAAAGCCTTCAAAAACATTGCCGGACGGGGGAAATCATCCATGGGCCGGTTCTTTGGTTTCAAGTTGCACCCGACAGGCAATGGGAAAGGGGAAATCATCCACTTCGTATTCACCCCGGCAATGTTGATGACCGTGATCCGTTGAAGTCCGGCAACCTGCTCAAAGGTGTGACGGGTAAACCTTTTGCAGATAAGGGATACATCGCAGAAGAACTGTTCAATAAACTGTTTTTTGCCGGCATTCATCTTTTTACTGCCGTAAAACGCAATCTGAAAGAAAGATACATGACGCTGAACGACCGGATCATTCTTGGAAAGAGAGCCGTCATTGAATCAGTCAATAATGAACTTAAGAATATCTGTCAGATTGAACATACGAGGCATCGAAGCTTTAACAGCTTCATTGCAAATTTAATATCCGGTATTGTCGCTTGTTCCTCTTTACCTGAAAAGCCATCCGTTCATGTCGAGTTTGAACGGACTGCGCAATACACTTTATTCTAATCCTTATATCGAATTCACGTTATTTTATATTTACAGGAAAAAAGAGAGTATGAAATGTCCCAAATGCAGCAGCGAGAAAAAGATAAAAGCTGGTGTTGCCAAAGGCAGACAACGTTATAAATGCAAAGACTGCGGTTGTGCCTATACGGTTGAATTAAAGTCAACGGCCAAGCCCGATTCGTTGAAAAAGCAGGCTCTTCACCTGTATCTTGAGGGATTAGGTTTCCGTTCCACAGGAAGACTGTTGGGAGTCAGCAACGTTTCGGTATTAAACTGGATAAGAAATTTTGGAGAAAAAGTACCGGGACTTGGTTCGGAAAGCAAAGAAATAGAGATGGCAGAAGCGGATGAAATGCATTCATGTACAGGTTCAAGAAAAACTGTTGCCGGATATGGATTGCCGTTGACAGATACGGTAAAAGATTCACCGACTTTGTTATCGGAGACAGGAGTAATAAAACGGCCGAAAGGTTTTGGGACAAAATAAAGCACCATAAAACCATAAGAATAGCAAGTGATTACTGAAAACCCTATGAAAGCATTATCCCCAAGGAAAAGCACCTGCAAACTAAAGCGGAAACTTTTACGGCGGAAGGATACAACAGTTTATTCAGGCATTTTTTGGCAAGAATGAGAAGAAAGTCCAAATGCTATTCCAAGAAAGTGGAGATGTTGGAACTGTCTGTTTTATTATTCATGCATTATCGAAACGGCACGTTGAGTATTCCTAATTAGCAATGCCGAGATTTCAGCCCCACATGCAGCGCAGCGGAATGTGGGGTTAAATGTGGGGTTATAAGAACGACCCCGTCAGGGGTATCCTGAAAGGATGACAGAATAATATATTGCATTGTAAACCATCATTTGCTGTTTGTATCGTTCTTTCAGAACTCCATCGGGTATCCTTTCCGTAAACCCCACATTCCGCTACACTGCATGTGAGGCTGAAATTCTTTGCCCTTATTCTTATGATTCACGCAAGCGCATTGACATAATCTTTTACGGGTCTTTATTTCAGGGAAAAGCCGCATAATACTGCATAAGGACGCAAATCTTCCTTATTCAGGACAATGGTTTATTATACGGCTTCCTTTCTTTTTGAATTTGGTGTTTTTAATCCGGCAATAGTAACGCTTTTTACACGGGGCAAATCTAAGGTTCAGGATACTCTTGATGTTGTTGTTTATAACCGCACATCCCAAACGTGCCCCCACATTCTACGCTGCATGTGGGGCTGAAATCTTGTATCCTTTCAGGATGCCCTTGGCTGTGTCATCCTCAACTATTCAATGCAAGGAACGTGCGGAATGTGTCCAATGCTTTCCCGCTCTCCAAGGATTCGCGGGCTTCGGCTATACATGCTTTGATCCGCTTCTCCGGACAAATCACTTGGATGGCAAAGGCAGAGTTGGCAATGACGCAGTTCTTTTGCGCTTCAGTGGCGGTGTTGGCAAGGACGGCATCGAAGATACGGGCGGCATCCTCCGGCGTTTTGCCTCCGTCAAGGTCGGTATCAACGCAACGGGGGAAGCCGAGCATCTCCGGCGTGTACAGCTTTTCCTTTTCGGACATGGCGACTTTGAACTCTGCTGTGAGGGATATTTCATCGTAGCCGTCGAGACTGTGGACAACGGCGAAGCGCGTGCCGCTCTCCTGATACGTGTAATTGTAAAGCCGCAAAAGAGGGAGGCTATATACGCCGAGCAACTGATAGGCGGGTATTACAGGATTGACCAACGGACCGAGCATATTGAAGAAACTGCGCACCCCCAGTGTCTTGCGAACCGCTGCCACAGCCTTCAAGGCAGGGTTGAAAAGCGGTGCATGGAGGTAGGCGATACGGCAACTGTCCATCGACTTGCGGAGCAGCGAAAGGTCGGCGGTGAACTTCACCCCGTGCTGCTCCATGACGTTGCTCGCACCGCTGACGGAAGTGGCACCGTAGTTCCCGTGCTTCACCACATGGTAGCCCGCCCCGGCGACCGTAAAGCAGGATGCCGTGCTGATATTGAACGTATTCTTTCCGTCCCCGCCCGTCCCGACAATGTCGATGGGCTTATAGGGCGACAAATCAACGGGAACGCGCATTTCCAGCAATGCCTCGCGGAAACCCGTCAGCTCCTCCACGGAGATGCTGCGCATAAGGAAAACGGTGATGAGGCTGGCAATCTGCGAATCGTTGTATTGCCCTCCGGCAATGTTTTGAAGTATCTGCCGGGCTTCTTCGCGCCCCAGATACTCATGGTCGAACAACCGATATAAAGTCTGTTTCATAATCTATCTCCTGTCATTAAGAACGCGCAAATATATACCCCTTTGGCTGTTATACAAGGCTGTTTCTTTCTTTTTGTCCTGATTTCGCCGGATCAGCAACAGTTCATAACGAACAAGCCGGAAGCACTATGCTTCCGGCCTGTTTATTGAGAGATATGGTTTATTCGTGCTTTATTTCTTAACGGTTGCAGCAGCATCTGCCTTGGCAGCGTTCTTGCCAATTCTGCGGCTCTGTATTTCGTAAGCAATCGGAGTGGCTATAAACAGCGTGGAATAGGTGCCGATGATAACGCCCAGCAGGATAGCGAAAGTAAAGCTGCGGATGGTGCTGCCACCGAGGATGAAGATGAACACTACAACCAACAGCGTGGAGAATGTGGTGTTGAATGTACGGGACAAGGTGGAGTTCAGTGCATCATTGATGACCGAATACCGGTCGCGCTTCGGATAAAGGCTGATCGTCTCACGGATACGGTCGAAGACAACCACCGTATCGTTGATGGAATAACCGATTACCGTCAGGATAGCAGCGATAAAGGTCTGATCGACTTCCATAGAGAACGGCAATATCTTCCACAACAGACTGTAAAACGCAATAATACACAGCGTCGTGACAACCACCGAACAGAACGTGCCGACAGAGAACGCCACATCCCTAAATCGCAACAGGATATAGACAGCCATACAAATCATGGCAAGTATAACCGCCCACACAGCGGCGGTCTTGATGTCGTCAGCCATGCTCGGCCCTACTTTCTGCGAACTTTGAATGTATTCGGTCACAAAGCGGTCTTGCGTAAGGTCTCCCGGCAGAACGGACTGCAATCCCGTGAAAAGGCGGGTTTCGATGTCCCTGTCCACTTCCGGCGCATTGTCCTGAATCATATAGTTGGTGGAGATACGCACCTGATTGGAGGTACCGATGGTGATGACGCTTGCCGTACCGTCCAATTGTTCATCCAGAAGAGCGTTAATGTCTTGCGTATTAACGGGCTGGTCGAAGCGGACAACGTAGTTACGTCCGCCGGTGAAGTCAATACCGTTGTTCAGTCCGATTGTTGACAGGGAGATAACGCCAAGTACGATGATGCCGACAGGGATTAGGTAGCCGAGCTTGCGCCTGCCCAAGAAATTAAACTTCGGATCCGTCAGGAAGTTCTTGGACAAGGAGGTAGTAAAGGTAAGGTCTTTCAGTTTGTCCTTTGCCAGCAATGCTTCGTACAGGATACGTGTCAGGAACACGGCAGTCAGGAAGGAGGCGAACAAACCGATAATCATTGTCCATGCAAAACCCTTGATCGGGCCTGTCCCGAAGAAGAACAACACGAAACCGGTGATAATGGATGTCAGGTTGGAGTCGAAGATAGCGGAGAAGGCATTCTGGTAACCGTCGGAAATGGCTTTCGCCAACGATTTTCCGGCGCGAAGCTCCTCTTTGGTGCGTTCATAGATTAGTACGTTGGCATCCACCGCCATACCGAGGGTAAGCACCATACCGGCGATACCGGGCAACGTCAGCACGGCTTGGAAAGAAGCCAAAACACCCATCGTAAAGAAGATATTCAAGAGTAACGCCCCGTTTACAATCAATCCGGGAACAAGTCCGTAGAATATACACATATAAATCATCAGCGCAATCAACGCAAGGATGAAAGAGATAACCCCCGCATCAATCGCTTCCTGCCCCAGGGAGGGGCCAACCACGTCTTCCTGAACGATATGCACGGAGGCAGCCATTTTACCGGACTTCAACACGTTTGCCAAGTCCTTGGCTTCTTCCGGCGTAAAGTGACCGGTGATTTGTGAGCGACCGCCGGTGATTTCATTCTGCACGTTTGGTGCGGAATAGACCATTTCGTCCAAAACGATAGCGACCTGTTTGCCGATATTCTCCCGCGTCAGGCGTGCCCATGCTTTCGCACCTTCAGCGTTCATGTTCATGCTGACAACCTGCTCCGTGCGTCCGGCTTGCTGATTGAAATCCGCCACGGCATCCGTTACCACGTCACCATCCAATGCCGGCGAGCCGTCACGGTTCGTAAGTTTCAGTGCGTACAGCTCAAAGAATTGTTCCCTTTCGTCGATAGCCTTAACACCCCATTTCAGCGCAAGGTTTCTCGGCAGAAGATCTTTCACCAGCTTCAATTCCAAGTATTCGGTAATCTTTGCCATGTCCTTCGTCTGCGCAACGCCGACGGCGGAACCGTTGGTCAGCTGCCCATTGTATTGGTTGAGTTGCAGCAGGGCGAACAGCGGGTGTTCTTTGGCGAAGTCTTCCAGACTGAGTTCATTGGAAGTTTGTTCGCCTTCTATTTGCGACAACAGGGATTCTGCATTGGTTGAATCGGGTTCGGCTGATTCAGTGACCTCTGCAACTTCTGTTGTTTCCGTTACTTGGTCGGGGGCAGGCTTGTCGGCTTCCGTTTCCGTGTGGGAAGAGGAAGCTTTCAAATGAGTAGCCAGTGCCTGATCGGCGGCTACCAGTTGCTGGTAGATTTCCGGCAGACGGTACGTTTCCCAAAACTCCAGATTGGCACTTCCTTGCAGCAGGCGGCGGACACGTTCCGGTTCCTTTACGCCCGGCAGTTCCACGAGGATACGCCCTGCCGTTTCCAAACGTTGGATATTGGGGGATACCACGCCGAAGCGGTCGATACGGGTACGCAATACGTTGAACGAATTGTCAATGGCACTTTTCAGTTCGGCTTTCAATACGGAAACAACCTGTGCGTCCGTGCTCTGCGGGGTAATCTTTTCTTTCAGGTCGAAGGTGCTGAATATGGCGGATAAACGGGCATTCGGATCCAGCCTTTTATATTCTTCGGCGAACAGGTCGATAAAGTCCCTGCTTACCGTGTTTTGGCGTTGATAGGCTGTCTGTAATGCGGCATTGAAATTGGCATCCTGATTGTTGTTTGACAGAGAACGGATCACATCGGGAACGTTCAGTTCCAGAATAACGTTCATACCGCCCTTCAAGTCAAGCCCCATCGTAATCTCCATTTCGCGGCACTGCTTAAGGGTATAACCCAGCCATACCTTTTGAGTAGATAAGGAGTCCGAATATTGGCTCTCCAACGCCGCATCCCCCCCTGCATACTCAGCCGCTTTCCCGTTGTAATAATTTGTCACAAAAGAGAATGACAAATAAAACATACATACGAGCGTAAGCAACACAGCGAAGACCTTTACAAATCCTTTGTTTTGCATCTGAATCTTATGTTTTTAGCATTAATTATACCTGTTTTTCAAAGGGTGCAAATATAGACTTTCCCCTTTCTCTGCCAAAATCCAATTCATTTATTTATTCAGGGCAACGCAGGTTCAAGTTTCAAGCAATCTGGAACAGCTTTTTCGGCACTCCATTAATATTCAGTCCTGCCCGGCTCTGGCGATAGCCTCGTTGATATTGGCGCAAATGTTCTCTGCGCCTATTTTTTTGTCGAAGCCGGAAGCAAGCAGCAGGTTGCGGACGTTTTCGTTCACGCCGGAGAGGATAATACGGATATGGTCTGCCTGTGAGAGGCGCAACAGGCTTTCGAGGTTGTGCAGTCCGGTGGAGTCCATGAAGGGAACTTTGCGCATACGGATGATGCGGACGCGCGGCTTTTCGCCTATATTCTTCATGATGCTGTCAAACTTGTTGGCGATGCCGAAGAAAAAGGGACCGTCAATCTCATAGACTTCCACGCGCGGGGGAAGAATCAGCTTTTCTTCATCAACGGGATAGTCGCTGCCTTCCGTCAGGTTGATCATGTCTTTAATGACGGACACTTTGGTGGTTTCCGATACGCGGTGCATGAAGATGAACATGGCGATAAGCAACCCCAGCTCAATGGCAATGGTCAGGTCGAAGATGACGGTCAGGAAAAAGGTGACAAGCAGGACGGAAACATCCCCCTTGGGATTTTTCAGCAGGGAGCGGAACGTGCGCCATTCACTCATGTTGTAGGACACGACAATCAATACGCCGGCAAGGCAAGCCATCGGGATATGTTTCGTGAGCGGGCCGAGGAAGAGGAGAATCAGAAGCAGCACAACGGCATGAATGATGCCGGCAACGGGTGTCCGTCCGCCATTGTTGATATTGGTCATTGTGCGGGCAATGGCTCCGGTGACGGGGATGCCGCCGAAGATAGGGACAACAATGTTGGCGGCTCCCTGCGCGATGAGTTCCGTGTTGGAATTATGCCTGTCGCCCGTCACACCGTCCGCCACCGTAGCGGAAAGCAGCGACTCGATAGCCCCCAGCATGGCAATCGTAAAGGCGGAGGGCAGCAGGCGGTTGACGGTCTCCATCGTGAAGGTAAACGTTTCGGCTTGCGGCAGGGAAGCGTCAATCGTGAAGCGGTCGCCGATGGTTTCAATGCCCTCAATGCCGGCATAGTTGCGGAGCAGGCGGACAACGATTGTCATAACGATAATGGCAATCAGCGAGCCGGGTATCTTCCGCGTGAAGCGGGGCGTAAAGACTATAATAAGAAGGCTTGCCGCACCGACAAGCAACGCCCAACCGTTGACGGTATGGAAGACACCGGCATAAGCCACCCACTTTGAGATAAAATCGGCAGGCACCTTATCCATCGTCAGCCCGAAAAGATCTTTCATCTGTGTCGTGAAGATAGTCAGGGCAATGCCGCTCGTGAAGCCTACGACAATGGGATAGGGGATGAACTTGATGATTGTCCCCAGCTTGAGCACACCCATCAGTATGAGCATGATGCCGGCAATCACCGTAGCGATTGCCAGCCCCTCAATGCCGAAGTTTTGAATGATGCCATAGACAATGACAATAAACGCACCGGTCGGCCCACCGATCTGTATTGAACTGCCCCCCAGAAAGGAAACCATAAAACCGCCGATAATAGCCGTCACCAGCCCCTTTTCCGGACTGACCCCCGACGCTATCCCGAAAGCAATCGCCAAGGGAAGAGCGACGATACCCACGATGATGCCCGCCATAAGGTCGGCGGTAAACTTCTCTCTGGAATAATGCCGCAGGGCGGAGAGCAGTTTGGGATGGAAGTCGATGGAGTTTCTTATATCCGTGATGATGTTATTCATACCATATAATATTCTTACGCCTTGAACCCTATAATCTTCCGCACTTCACGCAACGTCCGTGCAGCACTTTCGCGGGCTTTCTCTGCTCCCCGTCGGGCTGTCCGCTCCATATAGTCCTCATCGGACAGTGTGGCAAGGATACGTTCGCGGATGGGAGCGCAGAAGAGGTTGATGTCTTCCGCCAGCTGCTTCTTCATGTCGCCGTAGCGGATTTCGCAGCTGTTGTATTTGGCATTAAAGAAGTCGTGGACGGACGGTTCGGAGACGATCTCCATCATGGCGAAAAGGTTGGCAACAGGTTCGGGCTTCTCGCTGTCGGGCGTGACGGGACCGGAATCGGTGACGGCTTTCATCACCTTCTGCCGGATGGTCTTCTCGTCGTCAATCAGGTAGATGGCGTTGCCCTCGCTCTTCCCCATCTTGCCGGAGCCGTCCAGTCCGGGCACTTTCACTGCCTTCTCGGACAAGTGAAACGAAGCCGGTTCGGGGAAAAACTCCACCTCATACATCTGATTGAAACGGCGGGCATATTTGCGCATCATCTCCATGTTCTGCTCCTGATCCTTCCCGACCGGCACTTTCACCGCCTTGTGGATAATCACATCTGCCGCCATCAGCGTGGGATACGTCAGCAGACCGGCATTCACATTGTCGGGCTGCGAGCGCACCTTTTCCTTGAAAGAAGTCACCCGTTCCAGTTCCCCTAGATAGGCGTTCATATTCAGGTAGAGATAAAGCTCCAACACCTCCGGCACATCGCTCTGCACATAGATAACCGCCTTTTCCGGATCAATGCCGCAAGCCAGATACTCGGCAAGAATCTTCTTCACGCTGTTCCGTATGTTGCCGGGGCGCGGGTGCGTAGTCAGCGAATGCCAGTCGGCAATAAAGAAAAAGCAATCATACTCGTACTGCATCTGAAGAAAGCTCTTCACCGCGCCAAAATAATTCCCCAAATGCAGGTTTCCCGTCGGGCGAATGCCGCTGACAACTGTTTCCATCTGTTTTCTGCCGTTTATTACATGATTAAATGAGCGGCGGCAAAGGTAAAAATCTTGGCGATTAACGTTTAATGATTAACGGAGAAGAAACATACCCCGCCATTTCGGGGGGGTTGTGCCATAAACCCCCGTCATTCGTTTAAGAACCCCCCCTTATGTATCTGCGACCCTGAAAAAAGGCTGCTTTTCTTTGCGGGACTTAATTAGAGGCTGCACCTTTGCCGCCGTTCAAACCGATTTTTGAGCAAAAGGCACCATAGTTCCTGCTGAACTATGGTGCC
>LBCX01000333.1 GCA_001657575.1 Bacteroidales bacterium Barb4 | reverse complement strand
GTCTTCACGGATAAAATTGGAAGTTCCCATGCGTTGCAACCGGCACGGACATGTAAAACAGGATTTCCTCTTTCGTAAAACCGGAAAGCGAATGGAAACCTTGTTCTCGCAACTCTGTGACCAGTTCATGATTCGCAGAAACCATGCCAAATCTTTTGACGGGTTCAAAAACAGAATACTCGCAAAAATAATGGCACTGACGGTGATTCAATTGATTAACAAACTAAATAACAAGAATATTAACAACTTAAAAATCTGTATTGCCTAAATGCACTACGGGTTATATGTTGCATTTTGTATCGTTCTTTCAGAACCTCTCCAGCAGTATCGTTCTTATAACCCCACATTTCGCTTCGCTGCATGTGGGGCTGAAATCTCTTGCCCCTTCGGGGCATCTGCGTAACGTCTTGCCGCTTGTAGCCCTTCGCAAAAGGAAATGTTGTACCTTCGCGGCTCGAAAAACAGATAATTTAACAGGTAAAAGATGATAACGGTCAATGGTTTGGATGTGCAGTTTGGGAAGCGCATCCTTTTTCAGGATGTCAATTTGAAGTTTACGCCGGGCAACTGCTACGGCATTATCGGTGCCAACGGCGCGGGTAAATCTACTTTGCTGCGGGTGATCTGCAAGCAGATGGAGCCTACGCGCGGGACGGTGGCTTTGGGACCGGGCGAGCGGCTGTCCGTGTTGAGTCAGGATCACTTTGCATTTGATGAATACACCGTGTTGGATACGGTGCTGATGGGACATACCACACTGTGGGAGGTGATGAGCGAGAAGAATGCGCTTTATGCGAAGGCGGATTTCAGTGATGCCGACGGTATCCGGGTGTCGGAGCTGGAGGATAAGTTTGCGGGAATGGAAGGATGGAATGCCGAGAGTGATGCCGCCGGACTGTTGAGCGGGCTGGGCATCAGCGAAGATGTGCATTACAGCCTGATGAAGGATTTGAGCGGGAAGCAGAAAGTGCGTGTACTGCTGGCACGCGCACTGTTCGGCAAGCCGGATAACCTGCTGCTGGATGAGCCGACGAATGACTTGGACTTGGAGACGGTGATGTGGCTGGAGAATTACCTGTCGAACTTCGAGAATACGGTGCTGGTGGTCAGCCACGACCGCCATTTCCTTGATGCCGTTTGTACGCATACGGCAGATATTGACTTTGGCAGGCTGCAACTGTTTGCCGGCAATTACAGTTTCTGGTACGAATCCAGCCAGTTGGCTCTCCGTCAGCAGCAGCAGCAAAACAAGAAGGCGGAAGAGAAGAAGAAGGAGCTGGAAGAGTTTATCCGCCGTTTCAGTGCCAACGTTGCCAAGTCGAAGCAGACGACCAGTCGCAAGAAGATGATTGAGAAGCTGAACATCGAGGAGATAAAGCCGTCTTCGCGCCGCTATCCGGGTATCCTTTTCACGCCTGCCCGCGAGCCGGGCAACCAGATATTGGAGGTGAAAGGACTTACCAAGCGCATCGAAGGGCAGGTGTTGTTTCGCGACCTCAACTTTAACGTGGAGAAGGAGGACAAGATAGTCTTCCTCAGTCGCGACCCGCGTGCCATGACTGCCTTGTTCCAGATACTTAACGGAGAGGAGCAGGCGGATGCCGGCACGTTCCAATGGGGGCAGACCATTACAACGTCCTACCTGCCGGTGGACAATTCTGCCTATTTCAACTCGGACTATACCCTTATCGACTGGCTTTCCCAATTCTCTCCTGACACGAATGAAGTCTATCTGAAAGGCTTTCTGGGGCGTATGCTGTTCACGGGCGAGGAGTTGCAAAAGAAAGTGAGCGTGCTTTCGGGAGGTGAAAAGATGCGCTGCATGATTTCGCGAATGATGCTGACGGATGCCAATACGCTGGTGCTGGATACGCCGACCAACCACTTAGACCTCGAATCCATTCAGGCATTCAACAACACCCTGCGTGCTTTCAAAGGAAACCTCCTCTTTGCCAGCCATGACCACGAATTTATACAGACAGTCGCCAACCGCATCATCGAACTGACACCGAACGGCGTCATCGACAAGATGGCGGACTATGACGACTACATTGTTGATCCGGTGGTAGCAGAACAACGGCAAAGATTGTATAATTAACCGGATGTTACGCAGATGCCCCAAAGGGGCAAAAGATTTCAGCCCCACATGCAACGTAGCGGAATGTGGGGTTTAGATAGATACATTTTAAACAAAGCCCTGAAAGGGCGATACCTTTTTGGGGCATCTGCGTAACATAAACTCCTAATACACAAAAGCATGATAACAAAGATTATTCGACAGGAAGAGATACACAAGGCGAGCAAGTACATAGAGAAGGGCAGTCGGTTTGTGATTGTATCGCACGTGTCGCCGGACGGTGATTCGCTGGGGTCTTCGCTGGGGCTCTCCCATTTTCTGGGCTGTTGCGGGAAAGAGCAGGTGTCGGTTATCGTGCCGGATGCGTTCCCTTCCTTCTATCAGTGGTTGCCGGGAAGCGGAGAGGTGATTGTATATGAGGAAAAGGCGGAGCTTGCCGACCGGCTGATTGCCGAAGCGGAGGTTATTTTCTGCCTTGACTTCAACGAACCGAAGCGTATAGGCAAGATGGCTGCCGCCGTGCTTGCCGCCGAAGGGCGGAGGGTGATGATAGATCATCATCCTAATCCGGCTGACTTCTGCCGGCTGACGATGTCATATCCGGCGGCTTCCTCAACCAGCGAGCTGGTGTTCCGC
>LBCX01000332.1 GCA_001657575.1 Bacteroidales bacterium Barb4 | reverse complement strand
AAGAAGAATAGCCGCTAAAAAAGAAGAATACCTTTTTTTTAACAAAAGACGGGGGAAACTGTATTTTTTTGTTATATACTACAAAAACAGCAAAAATTATTGATGACTATATCTGACTTTACAGTTGAAAAAAGCTATGCAGATGCCCCGAAGGGGCAAGAGATTTCAGCCCCACATGAAGCGTAGCGGAATGTGGGGTTAATGGAACGACACCGACAAGGGAGTTCTGAAAGAACGACCGGTATTATACGTTGCATTTTGTATTTGTATCGTCCTTGCAGGACTTTCCTAACGACATCGTTCCGATACCCCACATTCCGCTACGCTGCATGTGGGGCTGAAATCTCCCATCCCTTCGGGATTGGGACAACCCCTAACAGGGTTTCAAACCCTGTTAGGGGTTCTCAAAAACAACAAAAGACTTCCCACGTCCCGAAATACTGTAAACTGATAAAATTATTTTCTTTAATAGAGGCACCGGCAATAGATTGACTTTATATTTTATGGACTATTTCAGTCGCTTTGACTTTTCAATGGCACGATTCGATTACTATTTTCGTCATTGCAAAGCACGAAGCAATCCGAAAGGTCTTTTGTGGAAATTATATATCACTTATTTTAAGATGACTCTAAATGCACAGCGGGTCTCATAAATAAAAACAAACAAACAAATACGTACAAAATGAAAACAATAATCCCATTGACCGCATTGCTGTTATTATCCGCCGCCGCAACGGTACTGTCCGCACAAACAATGACCTACGCATCATTCATGCAAAACGTCAAAGAAAAAAACATACAATACCTCGCCGAAAAATACAACACAGACATCGCCAAAGCAACCGCCGAAGCCGCCAAAGTCTTCCCCGACCCCGACCTTGTCCTGTCCGCCGCCGACAATCAGGAACGCAGCCTGCAAATGGGTTACAACCTCGACGCCGGACTGGAATACACCCTCGAATTGGGCGGCAAACGCAAAGCCCGCATACGTTTGGCGCAAAGCGAAGCCGAACTGACCGCCGCCCTCGTGCAGGACTACTTCCGCAACCTGCAAGCCGATGCCGCATCAGCATGGTTCACAGCCTTGTTTCAAAAAGAACTTGTTGAAATAAAGCAATCATCCTACACGCAAATGTCCGCATTGGCGCGCGCCGACAGCCTCCGCTTTACATTAGGTGCAATCATGGAAATTGACGCCCTACAATCAAAATTGGAAGCCGGCTCCCTCCTCAATGACCTGATTCAAAGCGAAGCAGACTTGCAAAACACCGTGATTCAACTGCACCTCCTGCAAGGCAGCGAACAACTGCAAAGCGCAGACTCCCTCGCCGGCAAACTGACTTTTACAAAACGAACCTTCCTTTTGCCCGACCTCATGGAAACCGCTCTGAACAATCGTGCCGACCTGCAAGCTGCCCTGAAATCAACCGAAGTATCCCGCCGCAATCTGCAACTGTCCAAAGCAAACCGCGCCATAGACCTCGGCTTGAGCGCAGGCATTTCCTACAACGCCGAAGTGCGCAACGAAATCGCTCCCGCCCCGATGTTCCGCTCCATCGGCGCAGGCATCTCCGTCCCACTGAAATTCTCCAACGCCAACAAGTCCGAAATCCGTGCCGGCAAATTAGCCGTCGCCCAAAGCGAAGTCGCCTGTCAGGCAGCCGAACGGCAAATCCGCGCCGAAGTGCTCCAAGCCTTTAACCAATACACCGCCGCCTGCCGCCAAGCGGAACAATTCGACACTGCCCGTCTGACCGATGCCGAAACCGTCTTCCGCGCCAAACGCTACAGCTACGAACGCGGCGAAACAAGCCTCCTCGAAGTCCTCGCCGCCCGCCGCACCTGCAACGACATCCGCGAAAGCCACAGCCAAGCACTCCTCAACTGCCTGACCGCCTTAGTCGAACTGGAAAGGGCAAGCGGGGTTTGGGATATTGAATGATGTGAAGGAATAGAGAGAATAGGCATTTGGGGTCTATTCTGTTCTGTATATTTTTATGTGATTTTTGATTTTCTTCATTGCCCAATCGTAATGACTTGACGTTGCAGAAACGCAATAACTGCCCAAAGTAGAAGTTCCTGTCCAAGTAAAATGTTTTTTAGTAAATAATTCTTCATTAGAAAAGGTTTCAATTAACTCCATTACTTTTTTATGACTTCCATTTAGCATTGTTTTTGAAATGCCATAAGGAGTATTTTGGTGTTTTTTCCAAAATCCAACGTTCATTTCCGGGTATGTTCGCCAATTGTATGGCACCGGCAAAAATGGCTTTTCTTCGCCTGTTCTGTTAGCCGTTGCCCAATCCAGCAATAATTGATGCCACTCGTACAAATGGGCTAATACATCACGCACATTTTTATCCCTGTCGTCAAATAAAAATGAAGTATTTTGTTCTTCATCGGACATAGAATTGATGAGTTCCTGCAATTTTGAGAATTGCTTATTTCCAGCGGATATTAAATCTTGTTTAATCGTTGGTCTTGCCATATAAATTCAGGTGACTATATCTGACTTTACAGTTGAAAAACAGTTATGCAGATGCCCCGAAGGGGCAAGGGATTTCAGCCCCATATGCAGCGAAGCGGAATATGGGGTTTAGACAAGTGCATATCAATAAAGTTCTGGAAGAACGATACAAATTACAAACAATGGTTTATAATGCTATATATATCGGTCGTCCTTTCAGGACTTCCTTATCGGCATCACCATTAACCCCA
>LBCX01000331.1 GCA_001657575.1 Bacteroidales bacterium Barb4 | reverse complement strand
CGCCGCCGCATCCGCCGGAAGGACGGGACAGTTCCGACAATTCGGAAGCTGTCCCGTCCCATGCGATGATGGTGCCCAGCCGTTGCTCGCGACTTTCGACAACCGTCGTCTTCAAATTTATTTTTCCGCTCATCTTGCCTGTCGTAATTAAATGGCTGATTTGATGTCCCGCACCTCGCCCGATTCGATTGCCAGCAATTGGTCTGCCCATTTAGCCGACCATTCACGGAGCGCGTCAATGTCAAGAGGAGTAGGCACTTTGGATTCCGTATGATCGTGTATCTTCTTCGCCAGACTGCGGTACACGTCCGCCTGTTTGGAGTTCGGCTGAGCTTCGATAGTAGTACGCCCCGACAGTTCCGCCTGCGTAACCGTTATTGAGCGGGGGATGTATTCCACCACCTGCGTACCGGTTTGCTGCACAAAGTCGTCCAGAATAGCCTGCTGGTATTGGTTGTTTATCGAATTGGCTATCACGCCGCCGAACAGTGCACCGCCCGTATTGGAATATTTCTGAATCCCCTTCATCAGATTGTTCGCCGCATAAATAGCCATAAAGTCGGAAGAGGAAACCGTGAAAACATGCTCGGCAATCCCTTCGCGAATAGGCACGGCAAAACCGCCGCATACCACATCGCCCAATACATCAAAAATCACATAGTCCAAATCCAGCTCTTCAAAAATATGCTGCTGCTTCAACAGCTCCACCGCCGTGATAATCCCGCGTCCCGCACAACCCACACCGGGAGCAGGCCCTCCCGCTTCCACGCAATAAACACCCTTGAAGCCCTGAAAGATAGCATCGTGAGCATCCACCTTGGCATTTTGCCGCAACAAGTCCAGCACCGTCGGGATATATTTCCCGTCGCGCAACGTATTGGTCGAATCGCTCTTGGGGTCGCACCCGAATTGAAGAACCTTGTAACCGGCTTCCACCAAAGCCGCACTAATGTTGGAAGTCGTTGTAGATTTCCCGATGCCACCCTTTCCGTAAACAGCAATTTTCTTAATCTCTTTACCCATTTTTATTTCAAATTAGTTTATACTATAACCTTGTAAAAATATCTTCTTCAAATAATTGTAATTGATGTTCCGAACATTCCGAAAGAATGCCAGATTTCAGCCCCACATGCAGCGAAGCGGAATGTGGGGTCAAAGCCAACACCGTTAGGAAAGTTCTGAAAGAACGGCAGAAAATACAAACAATGATTCACACCATAAATTATTCGGTCGTTCTTTCAGAACTTCTTGCCAACTTCTTGCCAAACCCCACATTCCGCTTCGCTTCATGTGGGGCTGAAATCGCCCATCCCTTCGGGACTTCCACGGAACATTAATGTTTATCACGTCCTTACATTATTGAATAGCGCACTGTCCCTGCACAATGACCGCCAACAGGCGGCAACTTAGCGGCGGGCAAATTTCGGAGAAGCACAAAATTTGCATATCAACTTGCCTGACACAAAACCCATGTTAACAACAGATTTTTTTATAATTTTCCGAGCAAATCTATTAAAAGTCCTGCCTTTAGTTGTTTTTTTAGTTCCGGTGCTTCTTGTTGTAAATATTCAAGTCCGGAAAAAAAGTTACCTTGTTTCCTATTCTGTCTTGGTTCAATACTTTCAATAAGTATAGCTTCTAAAACATCACCTAAACTTTGAATGGTTATATTGTCAAGTTTAATATTGGTCAAAAGTTCACCTTTCTCATCTATAGGGTAAAAGCCAAACCATGAAAATCTGTCCCAACGCCCGCCATGTCGGTCAGTAGTGTGGTCTTTTAAACGTTTTCCAAGTGGTTGCTTAATTGCTTGTCCAACGTAAATAGTTTCTCTGCTGTCATGTAGTAGGTAAATGCCAATTTGGTCTTTAAAGTTTACTACCGATGCCCCGATTTGTTGAATGCCTAATAAGTCGGGGGTCGTTTTCCAATGGACAAGATTTCTATCCCAATAAATACCAAAAGCATTGATTATTTTGTAATGTTCTTTTTCCGACTTTTGATTTTGATTAGGTACAATTTCTATTTCGTCTTCTTCTGTCGCAAGTAATGAACTGTCGCCAAGAAACTTTCTCAAGATATAAATTCCTCCACCAACTCTGGAAAAAATGGATTTTTCTCCGCTATCGTTAATGTCACTTGCCATTTGTGTATTAACGGTATTTTTAGGTTTCGCACCCAAAGTTGTTTTATAACCCCTTTCCGCAATTAATTCTGCAATGTTAGCATAGTGAAGTGCTTTTTTCTCGTCTTCAAAAACTTTTACAATTGCTTCTTTCCATGTAAGTTCTACCATAAGTTTATTTTTTGTTGTTTAGTGTGTCTGCCTGAATTTGCTGGTAACTCATTAATAAGCATACTTTTTTGCCCACAAAGGTATCTTATCAAAGTTTGTAATCCCTAACAAGGTTTGAAACCTTGTTAGGGATAAATCTTTCATACATCTCAGCTTTTCTCAATGATATTGCGAGTAGCAATATTGCTGATTTCCAGCAGGGCAATATTGTCGGCATCCCGCAGGGTAACCGTTTGCGGCGCACCGCTGCTCTGTCCCGAAACCTGCCAGCCGGCAGGAAGGGCAAATGTATAGATGTTGTTGTTGCGGGAAGTATAGGTAAGGGTGAGTACTTCCTCTTGCAGGGTCGTATAGCCAATGCGGGAACCGGCGGGCACGGCATTGGCGGGCATGTCGGGCACGGTGATTTTGATAACGCCCGAAGCT
>LBCX01000063.1 GCA_001657575.1 Bacteroidales bacterium Barb4 | reverse complement strand
TTTGAAACCCTGTTAGGGGTTATAGGGGTTCAATAAAATGCTATTAACTGAATACACCCGATAAATATTGTTTCGTCAGGTCATCTTTTGGATGATTAAATAAATCATCAGCAGTGCCGGTTTCAATGATTTTCCCCAAATAGATGAACACCACGTAATCGGCAATGCGCAAAGCCTGCCGCAAGGTATGGGTAACCAAAATAACACCGTATTTCTCTTTCAGTTTCACAAACATATCTTCAATATGCCGGCTTGAAACAGGGTCTAACGCCGAAGTAGCTTCATCGCCCAGAATAAACTTCGGCTCAATAGCCAAACCCCTCGCCAGACACAAACGCTGTTGCTGCCCGATTGACAGGCTGGAAGCCGGCGAATGTAAACGGTCTTTCACCTCGTCCCAAAGACCGGCGGCCTGCAAATTGGTTTCGACAATCTGCGTCAACTGTTTCTTCTTCCGTATCCCGTGTATTTTACAGCCGAAAGTGATGTTGTCGAAAATAGACATCGGCAGTGGCGTAGGACGTTGCGAAAGCAAACCCAATCTCTTCCTCAGATGGGTAACTTCCGTTTTCTTACCGTAAATATCTTCCCCGTCAACCAAAATCTGACCTTTCACTTCCACATTTTCATTATCATCAATCAGACGGTTGATTGTTTTCAACAACGTGGATTTACCGCAACCCGAAGGTCCGATAATACAAGTAATCTTGTTGTCCGGTATTTCCAAATTCACATCCTTCAAAATGTGATTGCCGCCGATACTGACATTCAGATTGTTGATTTTTATACTGTTCTTCAGCTTCGCCTCAGAAGTTTCTCCGTTCACTTGATTGGAGGCAGAAATAGCACTCAGTCCGAGAATACTGCGTAAAATAGCGGGTGTTGCAATCATAACGTTGTTTCTTATAAATAATGCCGCAAACGTAAGCCTGCCCAACAACCCCCCAAATACCACATTTGTGGTATATTCACAACGAACCCCTAACAGGGTTTAACCCGATGTCAGGGATACATTAATAAATAAACGGTAAATGACAATCAATTTGCTACTGTTTTTCATTTGATTACAGTTGCAACAAGTCGCAATACATCTGCCGTGTTTCGCTTTTCCTGTCTCTGCTTGAAATAAATTCAAATCCGTTTTTCAGGTAGAACGGGATTGCCTCACGGAAAGCATCTACGGTTATAAATCGGCAACCTGTCCGATTATTTGAAACAAACAGCTGCTTTGTGTAATTGATAATATACGTTCCTAATCGTATATCCTTACTACGCTGATACTTGGCGGTTATTGCAATCCGTCCTATTTTGACTGCAGGAAAACTTTCATACTCTTTATCTTTTATCTCACGCCCCAGTCTTGAAGCTATTCTTTTAATGAAACTTTCACGGTTGCCGTTCATATCCGACACACTTATTTTATCGTTCAGATAGCACCAATAAGCCAATATCTCTTCGTTGCTAACAATCAAATATGTTTGTGCTATACACTCTTCCTGATGCTTTTTAGCATCACTAAACAAAAAATCATTCAATTCCGAGTTTACGCAATCAAATGATTTTAGTTCTGTATTATCCCTTAATCTTCTAAGGAAAAGTTCATTAGTCATACTTCAAAATCCGCAATACTTTTGAAGTATTCAAACGCCTCATTTATCTTTTTCCTTTCCTCATCGGAGATTTTCTTTACATTCTTCATCCTCTCCCTGAAAATGATTGCGTCTTTTCCTCTCACAATAGGGGTTTCTGCAATAGGTCGTGCCATGATGTTTATTTTTATAGATAATGATATACATTTTCGTTCTCTATTTCCTTGCTGAAATAAGCCTTGTCTATTCGGCTGTAAAAGTAATCTGATCTCATACATGAGGCAATAGGTGTAGATGTACATTGTTCCCCTACCATGTATGTGGTATTTTGGAATTTGAAAACCGCTTGTATCTTTACGCCGTATTTTTAAGCCACACGAAAATGCAAAGAAAATAAAACAAATCAGTATTTATGGCATCACTGCCATTTTGCTGAAACAGAAATCATCCATTATCGAATACCCATAAAACAATGACGACAAAAGGGACTCTTGACACGATTGGCAACACCCCGATGGTAGAACTTACGCATACGGACACAGGCGTTTGCCGTTTGTTTATGAAACTTGAGAATCAAAACCCCGGCGGCTCCATCAAAGACCGCGTCGGGCTGTTTATGATTAACGAAGCCGAAAGGCAGGGTAAAATCAAATCGGGCGACACCATCATTGAAGCCACAGCCGGAAACACCGGTATCGGGCTTGCGCTGGTGGCACGTTTGAAGGGCTATAAACTTGTCCTCGTGATACCTGACAAGATGAGTCAGGAAAAAATCAATCATCTGCGGGCGTTGGGAGTGGAGATACTGCTGACCCGTTCCGACGTCGGCAAAGGGCATCCCGAATACTATCAGGATTATGCGCAGCGCATTGCCGAAGAGCGAGGGGCTTTATACATCAACCAGTTTGAGAATCCCGCCAATCCCATGGCGCACGAATTTACAACCGCTCCCGAAATGTGGGAGCAGATGGAGCATCAGATTGATGCAATAGTTGCAGGTGTCGGTTCGTCGGGTACCATAACGGGATTAACCCGTTTCTTCAAAAAGGTATCTCCGCGAACCGAATTTATTTTAGCCGACCCCAAAGGCTCCATCCTTGCCGATTATATCAATAAGGGCATTCTGAGAACGGACGCAGGCTCGTGGCTGGTGGAAGGCATAGGGGAAGATTTCATACCCTCCATAGCCGATCTTTCAATGACAAAGAAGGCATACACCGTAAGCGACAGAGAAAGTTTCGACGCCGCGCGGGATTTGCTTATGAATGAGGGCATTTTTGCAGGCTCGTCGTCGGGAACGCTGCTGAGTGCCGCCATCCGCTATTGCCGCGAACAGACTGTGCCCAAGCGGGTGGTGACTATCGCCTGCGACAGCGGAAGCAAGTATCTTTCCAAAATGTTTAACGATTACTGGCTGCTTGACCACGGAATGACGGAACGCAACTATTCCGGCGACCTCCGCGATTTGATTTCCCGCCGTTTTGAAGATCATTCCATCGTCTTTGCCAAGCCCGGCGATACGTTGAACAGCATCTACGGCAAATTCAAACTATACGATATTTCGCAGCTTCCTGTATTGGAAAACAATAAAATAGTCGGCATAATCGACGAATCGGATTTGCTGCTTGCCTTATATACAAAAGGATATACGCCGGAAACGCCCGTGAAGGAAATCATGACGAAGGAGCTGACCACCATTCCATATACCGCCGGCAGAGATGAACTGGTGAAAATACTGACGGACGGACTGGTCGCCATCGTAGTCAGTCCGACAGGCGATTTTGAAGGATTGATTACCAAAATAGACTTTATCAATTACTTAAACGTACAGAAAATACATAATTTATAATCACAATGAGTACAAACAAATATGGCTTCTCAACCAACAGCGTCCACGCCGGCGAAGAACCCGACTTTCGCGAAGGTGCCACAGGCGATGTCGTAGTCCCCATCCACCTTTCGACTACATTCGCCCGCAAACAGGTTGAAATCCCTACGGCAGGCTACGAATACACCCGCTCGCTCAACCCTACGCGCAAAGCCTTGGAAACAAAATTGGCAATGCTCGAAAACGCCCGCTACGGCTTGGTTTTCAGTTCGGGACTGGCAGCCGAAACGACCGTTCTGATAGCCCTGCTCAAAAGCGGCGACCACATTGTGGCATTCGATGACCTGTACGGCGGAACAAAACGCCTGTTCAACAACGTCTTTAACGAATACGGCATCCAGGTTTCCTACGTGGATGCCACAGACGCCGCACGGGTGGAAGAAGCCATACGCCCCGAAACCCGCGTGGTATGGGTGGAAACGCCCTCCAACCCACTGCTGAAAGTCTGCGATATTCGCGCCATTGCCGCCATAACCCGCAAACACGAGCTGACGTTAGTCGCCGACAACACTTTCCTGTCCCCCTATTTTCAGAACCCTTTGGATTTGGGAGCCGACATTGTGATACACAGTTCCACCAAATACATCGGCGGACACAGCGATGTGCTGGGCGGTGCCGTCCTGCTGTCCGATGCTGCCTTGTACGAAAGCCTCCAATACCGTCAGAATGCCGTCGGCGCGGTACTTTCCCCCTTTGATTCCTATCTTACCCTGCGGGGAATAAAAACCTTCTCGCTGCGAATGGAACAGCATCAAAAAAATGCGTTCGCCATCGCCCACTTCTTGGAAAGTCATCCCAAAGTGAGCCGTGTGATTTACCCCGGTCTGGAAAGCCATCCGCAACACGAATTGTCGAAATCGCAAACGCAGGGACACGGCGGCGTGTTATCGTTTGAGATAAAAGGCACCGGCACTGAGGCAAAGAACTTTCTGGAAAGCCTGCATCTTTTCGCCCTTGCGGAAAGTCTCGGCGGCGTGGAATCCCTCATCGAACTGCCTTCGGCGATGACCCATTCCGGCATACCCAAAGAGCTGCGGGAGCAAATCGGCATTACCGACACGCTGATCCGCGTTTCTGTCGGCATAGAGGATGTCAATGACCTGATTGGGGATTTAAGTCAGGCTCTGGAATTAAGCACCAAGCATTGATACTGCGCTAATTCCGCTCTGCGCTACGTATCCGCGCATTGCCTGAATAACAGAAAAACGCCCGGATAATTTCGGGCGTTTTTTTAAGAGGCGTGGGCAGAGATACAGAGTGCGGTTATTCCGTAAGTTGTGGGCACGGAATATCTCTTTATCTTTGCCGATGCAAAAAATAACATCATTATGGAAGCATGTGACTTAACTACTCTAATAACTTGCCTATTCTAACTACTATTAAACAATTTAATTCCCCGCAATCATGAAAACATTTTTAAGCACCCTGTCATCGGCAGGCATCGGCATCTTCTTTCTTGCCTCTTGCTCAACGGCAACTTCTCCCGCAACTTCCCCCGCATCGAAAGACTATCAGGGAGAACCCTTTAAGGACAACACCTTTGCCGTTGCCCCTCAAACCATTCCGGGCAGGGTGATGTGTGCCGCTTACGACTTGGGCGGTGAAGGCATTGCCTATCACGAAACAACGGAAAAGAACCACGGCAGCGGCGGACTGAACCCCGCCGACGGCAGCTACCTGAACGAGTTCCGCATCAGCGAAGCCGTAGATATATCCTATACCAAAGAGGGACTCGACGATACGCCGGACAACCTCGCCGCACCGGACTTGGGCATGTTCTATATCGGCTGGACTGACCCGGGCGAATGGGTCAATTACACGGTAGATGTAACGGAAACCGGCACATACAGCGTGCAGTTCTTCTGCTCGGCTGAAACAGACGGTGCCGTCTCCCTTTCTGTGGATGATGAGGACGTAACGGGCAACCTGCCTGTCGCATCCACCGGCAGCCCACACCGTTGGAACCTCCTGACCGATTTTGCCGAAGTCCGTCTGGAAAAAGGACTTCACATCCTGACGCTGCACACCCAAGAAGCCGGCAAGATGAATTACGCATGGTTCAATTTCACCCCGTTTATCCCTAACAGGGTTTGAAACCCTGTTAGGGATTCGGGGTATGTTACGCAGATGCCCCCAAAGGGGCAAAAGATTTCAGCCCCACATGGAGCGGAGCGGAATGTGGGGTTAAGGCAAGGGCATATCAATAAAGTTCTGAAAGAACGATACAAACGGCAAACAATGGTTTACAAGGCAATATACATTCGGTCGTCCTTTCAGGGCTTTCCTGACGGTGTTCCCTTTATTAACCCCACATTCCGCTCCGCTCCATGTGGGGCTGAAATCCGCCGTCTTTTCAGGACTTTCTTCTATCCGGCTCCCCGCCCCTTTGTTGCCATTTGAGCCGCACCCGCCTTTCAGCCGGTATATGGCTCGTGCGGATGCGCCATTCTGGCGGGTAGAGGTTGTTGCTGCGGCTGCCCAGATTTTTGACAAAGCCCAGCGGGAAGCCATTGAAGGCGACGATAACGTAACCCTTTTCCGTGCCGGACGGCAGGAGAAGGGTTTCTCTTTTGAGATAGCGGACAGCCTCTTCCCACGTCAGTTCGGCAACGGGGAAAGCGGCAGGGTTGAGAGATGTGCTCAAAGCTAAGGCAGGGCAGGGAATAAGGTCTTTCCCCTTAACCTCACAGAGGCGAATGCCGGCAGAGAGTATGTGCAGATTGGCAGCAGAGAGGAGACGGTACGTTTCCGTATATGCACAGGGAATGGCATGTACCGTCTCATTGCGCGTTTCAACAAGGAAGTCCGCCGGTCGGGACAGCCAAGCAGCAGCTTCCTTATTCTCTTTCTCCTTCTCCCTTTTGCCGTTGCCTTTGAAACGCGCCCTCCCGACAGTCCCTTCCCGCTTGCGCAGGAGAGCGAGGAAGAAGCCTTCCCCCCGGCTCCTGTGAGGGAAGAAGCGGCAGGCAGGATAGCCCTGTTTGAGGGCGGGAGTTATTCCCCATGCTTCGCCGGCAGGGATAGGCAGCGCTTCCGCCCCGAGTTCCTCCGCCACGTAGCGCACATTATCCTCATTCTCTTCGGTATTGTAGGTGCAGGTGCTGTAAACAAGCAGTCCGCCGGGCTTGAGAGCGTCCCAAACGTCGCGGATAATTCGCCGCTGGCGGGCAGCACAGAGGTTTACATTGGCAATACTCCATTGGGCGATGCTGTCAGGGTCTTTGCGGAACATGCCTTCGCCGGAACAGGGGACATCGGCAAGGACAACATCAAACAGGCCGGTCAGCTCCCCAATCTCCTCCGGACTGTTGTTGGTGACAATGACATTCGGATTTCCCCATTTGGTCATATTCTCGGCAAGGATATGACTGCGGCTGCGGACAGTCTCGTTGCATACCAGCAAACTGCCTTCCGGCAACAGTCCCGCCAAGTGAGCAGCCTTCCCCCCCGGTGCCGCGCACAAATCCAGACACACCGCCGGCGCGGTTACATACCGCCTGACCGCCTGCTCCAAGAACATGGAGGACGCCTCCTGCACATAATAAGCCCCTGCATGAAACAGCGGATCGAAGGTAAACGGCAATCGTTCCGGCAGATAATACCCCGTATCGCACCAAGCCACCGGCTCGCCCGACTCCGTACCGCAAACCCCCTTCCCTCCATTGACACGGATGCTGACGGGAGCCTCCGCCTGCAAGGCAACTTCCAGCAGAGCGAACTCATCGCCGGCAAGCCGCCGCATACGGGTAATAAAATCAGCGGGAAGACTGTTGGAGGACACGTTATTTCACCACAAACTTCCTCACTACATGCTTCTCTTTCCATTTCGCCGCATTCAGGATATAGACCCCTGCCGGCAACGCCGCCGCATATTCGGCATCATCGCCGTCCGCCGTAAATTGCAGCAGCCTTTCCCCCTTCATCGTACTGACCGAAATGGAATACCCCGCCAGATTGACAAGCCACAGCATCCCCTCCGCATAATAAGCCGCAGCCTCGCCCTTGCCGTTTACTCCAAACAGGGTTTCAAACCCTGTTTGGGGTTCGCCGACCTCGCCTGTTTCATCGGCTTCCCCCTTTGCAAACACCGCCGTCAGCTCTGCCCCCCCCGTCACAACAAACGAATAGGGATTGGCAGTAGAAAAAAGACTCCCGTCGGCATTCGTCCACTTCGCAAAATGGTAGCCCGCGTCCGCTTCCGCCTCTATCTTTGCCCATGTATGATAGGCATAGTCGCCGCCTTCCGACTTTAGCTGCCCGTTTGCGGCGGCAGACAAACGCACCGGACAGACGTCTGCCGCAAAATACGCCAGTATCGCCGTGTCGCTTTCCACCGTAAACGTATAGGGATTTTCGGCAGAAAGACTGTCGCCCCTTGTATTCGTCCACTTCACAAAGTGATAATTCGCGTAGGCTTCCGCCTCTATCGTTGCCGCCGTATGAGGCGCATGGCTGCCGTCGCCCGACTTTATCTTTCCGTTGGCGGCAGACAGCCTCACCAGATAATTCCCGCCGGTTTCGCCCCCATACTCTTCGCCAAGATAAGGCTGAAGGGTCAGCCAGTCCCCATTGCCCACCGCAAAATACGCCAGCAGAGCCGTGTCGCCTTCCACCGTAAACGTATAGGGATTTTGCAAAGAAAGGATGTCGCCCGCCGCATTTGCCCACATCATAAAATAATAACCCGTATCGGCTTCCGCCTCTACCGTTGCCCGTGTGCCAAATGCATATTTACTCACGCCCGACTTTATCCTCCCGTTTGCCTCGGCAGACAAACTCACCTGATACAGATTCGTCGTAAAATACGCCCGCAGAGCCATGTCTTTTTTCACTGTAAACGTATAGGGATTTTGCGTGGAAACAGTGGCGCCATTTGCGTTTGCGTCTGCCCATTTCATAAAACGATGACCCTCGGCAGGATGAGCCGTCAGCGTTATCTCCGTTCCGTAGGAAGGTTTGTTGTCGGCGAGACCCGCTACTCTGCCTCTTTCCCGTTCATTTACATCAACGGTAACCGTATAAAAATGGGGCACAAGGGTAAGTCCCCGCCAACGCTGAACGTCATTCGGCCCGTTGCCGGTATATCCGTACTTTTCTTCCGAACCCCGGGGTATATAAGCTGTACATGAAGCAGGCACTCCTTCAAAGGCATCGGCATCGACCGTCATCGGATCGCTTGGCAGCGACACGGAAGCCAAGCCCGTACAACCGGAAAAAGCCTTTGCACCGACCCCTATAACAGTAGAGGGCAGTATGATTTCCTTTAATAAGGTACAGCCTTCAAAAGCACTTATGCCGATCGATCGGACAGCAGGGGGGAATGTGATTTCCTTTAATAAGGTACAGCCTTTAAAAGCACTTGTGCCGATCGATTGGACAGCAGGGGGGAATGTGATTTCCTTTAATGAAGTACAACCGGAAAACAGGTTTTCCGGAATAAACCTAAACTTGCTGTTCGCCGGCAGCGACACGGAAGTCAAGCCGGTGCAATTTTGAAAAGCTCCGTTGCTTAAAGATTCAACGGTAGAGGGAAGTGTGATTTCCGTTAATGACGGGCAATCTTTGAAAGCCCGATTTCCTATGGAGGCAAGATGCTGCCCGAATGTAACTGTCTGCAATTTTTTGCAACCGTCAAAAGCACCTTCGCCTATCTGTGTGACACCGCCGCAATCTACCGATACCAGACTGTCGCAAGATTCAAACGCTTTTTCCGGCAATGACGTAATATCGGCAGAAAGTTTTACGGTTTTAATATGCCTGTTACCTCTTAAAAAGCCCAAATCAATGGAATAGCTTCTGCCTCCGATTACTCTTTTCTCCGAAAAATCAATATGATCGCCGGTAAATCCGATGATCCGGCATGTATCCGGCTTCACAAATTCATAAGTGACCCCGTCAACAGTCGTCCGGCTCAGTTCCTCCTGCTTCATGCCCGGCAACGGCATGATTAAAGCCCCCTTGTAACGGTCGGAATTAAAAAAGAAATAATTAAAGTCCTCCCGTTTTCCGGTATAATCTGTTACATGTAAACGGACATTTTCGTCAAAAGCCTGATCGTCTACATCGGCACGGCTTATCGTCTGAAAATTGAGATGTACATCTACCAAAGCGCTGCCGATTCTTTTATTAAATATCCTCTTGCCGATCTTTTTGACGTTATTCGAAAAATGATACACCTGCGGCTTTCCGACGACTCCGAATGAATAGCTCAACAGACTGTCGGGCACATTTTCCATATCTATATCTACACGTTCTGCGGACTCGGGCAGTACTCGAAAGTCAAGCGTATAGTCTTCATCGTTAAATCTTATTTTGGTTGATTTGATAGTCAGTCTTTTGGTTTTTCTTAGCTGTTCATTCCCCACTATCCCGGCTGTTTTTGAGAACATGTCTATTCCGTATAAGACACCGGAATCTGCATCTCTATTGTTTGGATCTGCATATTCGAGTTCTAATGCCGCTCTTGCTCCTTGATATGCTTTCACTGCTTCCAGCTGTTGCTCGTGAGTGCCTCCCGGATTTTTAAAGCTCATTCCATCAATAGTCGCTCTTAATACTAAATCTCTTGTTAAATAAACAGTGCCGTTATTCTCTACAACTTTTAATATGGTATTGTTTTCTTCCGTCAGGAAATTACCTCCCAAAAAGGTACAGTTCTTATTGTACCTGAAATATTGATCAAAACTGAGGAAAGGAATCGACAGATTTTTACCCTTAAAATTATTAAGGCCGTTGGAGTTCTCTTCCATACAATGCTGTTCAATCAGCTCTAATTGCGGTTTAGTCATCCAGCCGAGTCCAATGGTGTGCAGGTTTGGGGTATCTTCTACTATATCTGTGCCTATGCCAATCAGGCTTTCCGGCAATTTTAATGTGTGCAGGTTTCTGTTTCTGGAAAAGCAATAGTCGCCGATGGAGATAACGGGCTGCCTGCTTAAATCCATGACGGATAACTTTGTCGCAGAAAAAGCAGACGCGCCGATCATGGAAAGGAAATTGGCTTTCGCAAAATCAAAGGTTTCAAGCCCCGAACGGTCAAAGACATAGTCGCCGATATAATTTAAGTGGTCAGGACATTTGAACTCCTTGAGTGACTCTACGCCGCGAAATGCTTCCTGTTCAATATAGAAAATAGAGTTGTATATCTTCGATTCCCAATACTGAAAGCCCGCCAGATTAAATCCTTTATCGGGATGCTCTATCTTTTCGATGGTATAATAGTAAGGCTCTCCATCCGGATGCGAGTATGATTCTCCATACGTCCGATACTGATTCATCCTAAAACCATAATGGGAATAATCGGTTCCGTCTATCAACGCCCATTTATGTCTAATGACACTATAAATCTCCTTTTCCGCTTTCCATGACTTCCAGTCCGAGATAATATCCATGATTCCAAAAACAATAAAAGAGAGAGCTATAACGGCAAGGCCTAATGCCATCGATAGGTCCACCGTAAACATTGCGTTAAGACACCAAGTATTAAGCTGTGAGACCGTCAAGTTTAAAGCTTGCTCGGCTTGAAGAAATTCTATAAACACCGGAACCGGACCACCCAAATATCCTCCGGCAGCTGCAAGAGTATCGTAATATGCTACGGCGGCGGCGACCCAAATCTCATGCGCAGCATCCAAAAGAATCGTTATCTCTGCGAAGCTATACGTTTCATAAGCAAAAGCACTCACAATCGCTGTAGCCACCGAAGCGGGTACAGTAAGCCCCATGGAGGCAATCGCCGTGCCTAATTCCCCTGTCAGCCCCCCTTCCACCAATTCTTTAAACTTTAAAACCGCAATCTCCTCCATAAGACAAATTATTTTATACCCCTATACTCAATATTGTACCCCCAACAGGGTTTCAAACCCTGTCCCTCCGCTTCCCTGCTTATGCAATCCTTTTGATATGACAATATGAATACAGGCAGGTTTGTATCTAAATAGTATCTCATTTCAATACCGCCTGCTGCTTGTTTCCTGCTGCTGCCTGTACGGCTTTGTCGTTTTCTTTCTTCGTTTTCATTCTGTTTTATTTTAGTTGTTTGTCTTATGAACCCCTAACAGGGTTTGGAACCCTGTTAGGGGTTACACTTCGTAAATCATATTCCCAACAACTCTTTTTGTCTTTCTTTTGTCAAAACCCTGCCCAATCCTGCTTCCTTTTCTGCAAAAGCCTGTGCCAGTATGGCTTCAAATTCCTCCTTGGTGTAGGCAGTATCATCTTTTACTGCTTCGGCAGGAGTAACGGCTTGCTTGTTTTCCCTGAACTTTCTACGGCTGATAACTGCTGTTTCCATAATAGTAAAATTTAATGAACCCCTAACAGGGTTTGATACCCTGTTAGGGGTTGGTGTTGTTAGGGGCGGTTGGCTTATTTCAGCCCTCTGTTCTTCAGCAGCGGCTCCGTATTCGGCTGTTTGCCGCGGAAGTTGACGTACATGTCCATAGCGCTGTCAATGCCGCCGGGAGTCAGCACGCTGTTGCGGAACTTGGCGGCTGTTTCCTGATGGAAGATGTCGCCCGTTTCCTTGAAAGCCTGATAGGCATCGGCATCAAGCACTTCCGCCCAGATGTAGCTGTAATAGCCTGCCGTGTAGCCGCCCCCCATGGTGTGACTGAAATAGGTGGTGCGGTAGCGGGAGGGGATTTGTTTCAGCAAGCCTCTTTCGCCTAATACCCTGTCTTCAAAAGGCATGACGGCAAAGTCTTCGGGGATTTCCTTCAATACGTGGAAGTCCATATCAAGGAAAGAGGCGGCGAGGTATTCAACGGTGGCAAAGCCCTGCCCGTATTTGCCGCTTTTGTCCAATTTGTCAATGAGTTCGGCGGGGATTTCTTCGCCCGTTTCGTAATGCTTGGCATAGACTTTCAACACTTCCGGCTCAAAGACCCAATGTTCCATGATTT
>LBCX01000330.1 GCA_001657575.1 Bacteroidales bacterium Barb4 | reverse complement strand
ATACTCAGTTCCATTACTTTTGAATTAATAAGATTGAACCTTTTGCTCCGGGGACAGACCCTTTTACCAATAAAAGATTGTGTTCCGGTATCACCTTTATCACTTCCAAGTTCTGGACGGTCACTCGCTCATCACCCATGTGTCCGGCCATACGTGTACCCTTGAAAACCTTTGCAGGATACGAACAAGCTCCGATACTACCGGGAGCACGCAAGCGGTTGTGCTGACCGTGAGTGGCCTGCCCTACCCCACCAAAACCGTGGCGTTTAACAACCCCTTGAAACCCCTTACCTTTAGATGTGCCTACCACATCTACGAAGCCTACATTTTCCAAATAATCCACAGTGATTACATCACCCAGATTATACGCCGTTTCAAAACTTTTGAACTCGGCCAAGTGCCTCTTGGGCGTTACGCCCGCTTTCTTAAAGTGACCCATTTCAGGCTGTGTCGTGTGTTTCTCTTTTTTGTCTTCGAAACCCAACTGTACAGCTTCATACCCGTCTCTTTCAAGCGTTTTTATCTGCGTAACAACACAAGGACCCACTTCGATAACAGTGCATGGAAGATTCTTTCCCTCGGCACTGAAAACGGATGTCATTCCGATTTTTTTCCCTAATAATCCCGGCATTTCACTTAAAATTTAATTATCTCACACTTTTATTTCCACTTCAACGCCGCTGGGCAATTCCAGCTTCATCAAAGCGTCAACCGTCCGCGCGGTCGAACTGTAAATATCAATCAATCTCTTGTAAGAAGAGAGTTCAAACTGCTCACGGGACTTTTTGTTTACGAAAGTCGAGCGGTTCACCGTAAAAATACGCTTGTGCGTAGGCAGGGGTATCGGGCCGCTGACAGTCGCTCCCGTAGCCTTCACCGTCTTTACGATCTTCTCGGCGGATTTATCCACCAATGAATAATCGTAGGACTTTAGTTTAATTCTGATCTTCTGGCTCATTTTATTATTTTGCTAATTTTATTTAATCAAATCAACACGTCCCTGCACTTCCGTCAGCACCTGTCTGGCAATCGCCGAAGACACTTGGGCATAATGGGAGAACTGCATCGAAGACGTGGCACGACCGGAAGTAATCGTCCGCAAAGCCGTCACATAACCGAATGTTTCGGCAAGCGGCACTTTCGCCTTCACGATACGCGCACCGGTACGGCTTGATTCCATCCCTTCCACCTGTCCGCGACGCTTGTTCAAGTCACCAATCACATCCCCCATGCTTTCTTCCGGAGTAACCACTTCGATTTTCATAATGGGTTCCTGCAATACAGGACTTGCCTTGGCGACTGCATTCTTAAACGCCTGAGTGGCGGCTATTTCAAAAGACAACTGGTCGGAGTCCACAGGATGGAACGAACCGTCTAACAGCGTCACCTTCAAACTGTCCAGCGGATAACCTGCCAAGACACCGTTCTTCATCGCCTTCTCAAAACCTTTCTGCACCGACGGAATATACTCTTTCGGAACATTACCGCCCTTCACTTCGTCAACGAACTGCAAGGTGCCTTCAAAGTCTGCGTCAACCGGAGCGACACGCACGATAATATCGGCGAACTTTCCGCGCCCCCCCGATTGCTTCTTAAACAGTTCACGCAACTCAACCGTCTGGGTGATTGCTTCCTTGTAAGTAACCTGCGGGCGACCCTGATTACATTCCACCTTAAACTCACGGCGCAAACGGTCAACGATAATATCCAAGTGAAGCTCGCCCATACCGCTGATAATGGTCTGACCGGTATCCTCATTTGTCTGCACGCGAAACGTAGGATCTTCCTCTGCCAGTTTAGCCAGCCCCATACCCAGTTTATCCAAATCGCTCTGCGTCTTGGGTTCTACGGAGATACCGATAACCGGTTCCGGAAATTCCATTGATTCCAGCGTAATCGGATGCTGTTCGGCACAAAGCGTATCACCGGTACGAATGTCTTTGAAGCCGACACCCGCGCCAATGTCACCGCAACCAATCACTTCCATCGGATTCTGCTTGTTGGAGTGCATCTGGAACAAACGGGAAATACGTTCCTTCTTGCCCGAACGGGTATTCAGCACATAAGACCCCGCATCCATCTTGCCGGAATACACGCGGAAGAAGCACAAACGCCCTACATACGGGTCGGTTGCAATCTTAAACGCCAAAGCCGTCAAGGGTTCTTCAGACAAGGGCTTGCGGACAATCACCTTTTCGGGATCATCCGGATCGGTTCCTTCAATAGACAGCGTATCGGCAGGACTCGGCAAAAAAGCACATACGGCATCCAGCAATGTCTGAACACCTTTATTCTTAAAGGAAGACCCGCATATAATCGGGTTAATCTTCATCTCCAGCGTAGCCTTGCGGATAGCCCTTTTAATCTCCTCTTCCGTAATGGCAGAAGGATCGTCAAAAAACTTGGTCATCAACTCATCATCATATTCAGAGGCAATTTCCAGCATCTTTTCCCGCCATTCTTCGGCTTCGGCTTGCAAATCGGCAGGAATATCCTCGGTGGAATATTCCGCACCCATTGTTTCATCGTGCCAGATGATGGCTTTCATCGTAATCAGATCCACAACGCCCCTGAACTTCTCTTCCGCCCCGATAGGGATTTGGAGAGGGCAGGGAGTTGCACCCAATACATCTTTCACCTGACGCACCACTTCAAAGAAGTTTGCACCCGAACGGTCCATCTTGTTTACATAGCCGATTCTCGGTACATTATACTTGTCCGCCTGCCGCCATACGGTTTCCGACT
>LBCX01000329.1 GCA_001657575.1 Bacteroidales bacterium Barb4 | reverse complement strand
GACCTCTCGCATGCCACCTTCTCGAATATCGAACACCAGAACATTCAGTTTGTCGAATACTGTTTGCGTCCGACCGTGAAGTGTTTTGAAGTAGAAATGGAAAACAAGCTTCTATTTGATTCTGAAATCGGCGAGTACGAGATAAAGTTCAATCTGGACGGATTATTGCGAGGCGACTTGAAGACGCGCAGTGAATATTATGCAAAGGCAATTCAGTTCGGCTGGTCAAGCAGGAATGAAGTAAGAATTATCGAAGGACTTAACACAGTTGAAGGTCTGGATGAATTCATATATCCAAGCAATGAATTTATCGTTGGCGAAAAACAGAATGAAAATCCGAACAACACGAAAAAACAACAGGAATAAATATGGAATTGGGAAAGATAGAAATCCGAAACGAGGCATCCGGAGAGGCTGTGATAGATATTGAAGGTATTATCGGATTGCCGGAATGGTGGCAGTTTGAAGACGATGACACCCGTGTATCCACATGGGCGGGTTTTAAGTCCGCGCTCGACAAAATCAAATCAATATCCGCGCAAAAGGTAACTGTGAATATCCGCTCACTCGGCGGAGACACCAACCATGCGCTGGCAATTCACGACGAACTTAAACAGCTCAATTCAGAGGTAACGACAAACTGCTACGGCTATGTGGCGAGTGCGGCAACCATTATCGCACAGGCCGCCTCAAAAGGAAATCGCAAAATATCATCCAACGTACTTTATCTCGTACATCAGGCATGGACGTATTCAGCCGGTAATATCGCTGATTTTCAAAATACCATTCAGTTGCTTGAGAAAACAAATGATGTAGTATCAGCTCTGTATGCCTCCGCATCCGGACGGGAGAAGGAGAGCTTTGCAGAGCTGATGGGCAGACAAAACGGCAACGGCGAATGGCTGACAGCGCAAGAAGCAATCGATAACGGTCTTGCCGATACGACCGTTGACTTTGCGGGAACTTCAAGCATGGATGCGTCTTTGATGAGCAAGTTTCGTTATCCTGAAATTCCAAAAGGGAAAGCCATAGAAGTTCAGTCTCCGAATACTGTTATCGTTACGAAAGATGAGGAAGAATCCAGGCAGGAGGAGGAGAGGAAGAGGTTAGCGGATGAGGTAGCCGAAAAAGAAAGACTCGAAGCCGAACAAAAATCAAAAGCAGAAGCAGAAGCAAAAATACAGGCAGAAACCATTTTGCGTGAAAACGAGCTTCTTAACATGAATATTAACGCAACTATCGTATTATCAAAATTATAAAATTCAGAATATGAGGAAAAAACATGAAATCCAAAAAGACCTGGTGAAGGCTCAATCCGACGCCAATGAGTTGTTTGGTCAATCAGACAAACTGGAGCAGTACAATGCAGCCAAAGCCGATGCCGACAGGTTCATCGCCGAGATGAACCACTTTATCATTAACGAGCAGGCGGACTTAGCCCTTTTGGCGGCATCCGGCTCAAAAGAAATGAAGCAAATTGCCAACCGCTTCTCCTTCGTGAAGTTCTTCAACCAAATCGGCGCACAGAGCGGAAGGTCGAACCCGCTTGACGGCGTAGAGGCTGAAATGGTTCAGGAAGCGAAGAAAGAAGCTAAGGCATCCGGTGTGAATCTTCGGGGATTCGGAATTCCCTATTCGATGCTGGCAAACAAGAAGGTGCATAACACTGCAGACCCAGTCCCAGACCCATTTGACGGCATGAACGCCGGAGGAGACCCGGAAAACGGCGGATACCTCATCAGGACCGAATTGCAGTATCAAGAATCGCTTCGCAACAGAATGGTGCTGATCGGTGCCGGTGCCCGATTTATCGGCGGATTGCAAAACAACATTGAGCTCATTCAGGGGAATGCAATTTCAATAGGTTGGATTGACGAAAATGCAAAGGGCGGAGACACAAAGAAAACGTTTACCACGAGAAACATCTCCCCTCTGCGTGCCTTTGTCAATGTTCCGATTTCAAAGCAGCTTTTGATTCAAAGCAGCTGGGATGTCGAAGCCATGATTATGGAGGATATAATCAATGCACATGCCGAACTCCTTGAAACTGCCGCCTTTACCGGAAGTGGAGCGAACGCGACTCCTCTTGGTCTGTTGAACGACTCCGATATTGCAGGTTTGTCAATCGGAACGAACGGCGGAGAACTTTCGTGGAAGAACGTCGTGGGACTTGAAACTCTCATATCAACAGCCAATGCGGACGTAGCCAAGATGAGCTACATAACCAATCCCATAGTCAGGGGAGCCGCAAAGACAACGCTGAAGTCCGCTGGTGTTTCCGGATACCTCATTGAAGGAAACGAATTGAATGGATACGGCGTTCATTCATCCAATCTCATCCCTTCCAATCTCATCAAGGGAACGTCAGAAAACTGTTCGGCTCTTCTGTTCGGGAATTGGGACGACCTGAACATCTTCCAGTGGGGAGGTCTTGACTTCCTCTATGACGAGATTACCGGAAAGTATCAGGGCGCAAACGAAATCACCCTAAACTGCTATCACAACATCTTCCTGAAAAGGAAGGAATCGTTTTCCGTTATCAAGGACATAACGGCAGAAATTTGAGCCATGTACATAGAATTTATAAAACCCGCGCCAGGATATGCCTATTTCAAAGGAGACAAGGCTGATATAGCATATGATCGCGCCAATGAGCTTATCACATCCGGCTTCGTAAAGAAGCTGGATGAATTGAAGCCCGTCGAAAGTGACCTGCCCGTAAGTATTCCCTTTCGTTCCGTCCTTATTAAGG
>LBCX01000062.1 GCA_001657575.1 Bacteroidales bacterium Barb4 | reverse complement strand
TCGGAAACGGAGTCAAAAGTGCCGGTAACGCCTGCTGCGAGGCGGAAGTAGTCGAGGTTGACGGAATAGCCGGCCAAAAGGACGCGAACGGTTTCGGCGAGGAAACCGCGTACATGCTGCTTGGCTTCGTCAACGTTGCCGATGATTTCGCCTCGCGCGGCGCCGGACTCGACGATGTCGTCGATACCGGCGCTGTTCTCCGTCTGCGGATGGGCAATGTATTTGCCTTCCACCTCCGGGAAGTTATTGGCGTACAGCAGTATCTTGAGCGTGTACGCCAGCTCCTAAACATAGGGGTTAGTATTTAGAAGTTAGAGGTAAGTAGTTGGGGGTGTGTAGTTCCTGTTGAACTATGATACTTTTATGCTTGCAGAGAACCCCTAACAGGGTTTCAAACTCTGTTAGGGGTAAACTGAAATCTCTTGCCCCTTCGGGGCATCTGCATAGTATCGTGACTATTTGCCTTCGCGGATGGCTTTGTAGGGGATGCCTTCATTCCATCGGGGGAAGCTGCTGTCGTTGGACAGGCGAAGACCAATGCCGTAGAACAGGTAAATGTCTTGGAGCGATCCGGAGAGATCCCACCAATCGTGATACTCGTCGTTGGGCTGGTGATAGCTGTACACGGGGGGATGGGCAATGCGCTTGGCTTCTTCGGCAGCGGGATCAAGGTAGTCGCGACCGCCTTTTGCCAATATGACGGGTACGCCGACCTTGGCGAAGTTAAAATGGTCGGAACGGAAGTATCCTCCGCTGGTTTGGTTGGCAGCGGGCATCACTATGCGTCCCTGCGCGGCAGCTGCCTCAATTACGTAGCGGTCGGTTTCGGCATCGCCTGCTCCGCCAAGGGTTACGCTGGTGGTACGCCCTTTATTGCCATAACCGTCCATATTGAGATTGACAACCGTTTTTTGAAGCGGGACGATGGGGTGCAGCGAATAATACTCAGACCCCAGCAACCCCGACTCTTCAGCCGTGACAGAGAGGAAAAGGATAGAGCGGCGCGGACGTTCCGCGAGCTTTTTGAAACGGTTTGCCAGCAAAAAGAGGGCGGATACACCGCTGGCATTGTCGTCGGCACCATTGTAGATGCTGTCGCCGTCGATGGGTGTGCCGATGCCCAGATGATCCCAGTGAGCAGAATAGATGATGTATTCGTCTTTGAGGTCAGTGCCGGGCAGGATGGCTGCCACATTGTGCGAATTGGCTACTTTGGCACTATTGAGCACCTCAAGGGTCGTTTTCAGCGACAACGCAAAACTCTTGAATCCCTTTTGCCTGGCTGCAGCGATGGCGGTTTCGGACGATTGTCCGGCGGCGGCAAAGAGGGTCTCGGCTGCCTTGCCCGTCACCCATCCCTGAATGGGCACCAGCTCCTTGTTACCTGTTGCGGAATACAGGCTCAGGTTGTCGTTTGCCCGCCCGTTCTGCACTACGCTCCAGTCATACGAGGCAGGTCCTGCATCGTGTATAATCAGTACGCCGGCGGCTCCCTGACGACCGGCTTCTTCAAATTTATACGTCCATCTGCCGTAATACGTCATGTTCTTGCCTCGAAACAAGGCATCATCGTAATAGCCGGGGTCGTTTACAAGGACAATCACAATCTTGCCTTTCACATCAATGCCGTCATAATCGTTCCATCCGTATTCGGGTGCGTTAATGCCGAAGCCGGCAAACACAAAGGATGTATTGGCAAGTTTGATGCTTTTTTCTCCGCGCAGCGACCATACTACGGCGTCTTCCATATTGTGCAGTTTCACCGTGCCATGGCTTCCATTCACCACAATTTCATTGTTCTTAAAGCGTGTACGCACGCTCAAGAGGGGCACTTCCTGAAAATAGCTGCTGCCATTTGCCGGTTCCAGCCCCAAGTCCTTAAACGTACCGGCAATGTAATTGATCACCGGTTCTTCGTGTACCGAGAGGGGCTTTCTCCCGCCGAAAGCATCGGCAGAAAGAGCCTTGATATGGGTGCGGAACAGTGCCTCGTCAGCTGCCGGCTGGTTTTCGACGGCAGCGGTGGTACCCACCAGCTGGTCGCCTACCTGTGCCCTTAGTGCGGGGATAATCCCCGCAAGGGCTGCACATAAAATCAATTTCTTCATTTAATCTGCTATTAACTTGTTTTGAGCACGTTCGGTTTGCGGAACAGGCCAGATATAGCCTCTGATGGTTTGTGAGGGCGCAGCTGTTATCTCGTATGCCGTGCCGGGTTGTTTTACAATGGTTTCTCCTCGGCGCAGGATGTCAAGTCCGCGGATGCCTTCGCCCATAAACTCCAGCCGGCGTTCGTTGTAAATGGCTGTTTTCAGTGCTTGACCGGTGAGACCGTCGAGAATCAGCGTATCGTCTCCCGATGACAGCGAGCGTTGGCGTACTTGCTTGAGCAGGGCAAGAGCCTGCGCATCATTGCCTATGTTGGCATACGCTTCGGCTTGGTTGAGCAACACCTCGGCGTAGCGGAATATCGGCAGCCAGTCCAAGTAGGTGACATCGGTATATTTAAGGGCTATTCTGTCCTCAATATTGGCAAGTTCGCTGATGCGTGCATCCTTTGGGTTGCCGTATCCGCTGATGCCCACAATACCGTGCTCCACATCAATTCTGTCCGATTTTCCATTGATGTAGAAGTAGCCCGTAGCATACTGCGACCCCGGACGGTTGGTGGAACCGAAGGGGAACGAAAAGATGCTCTCGGATGTGATGTAGGGAGGACGGAATACCGACACGATGTCGGATTCCAATTTGTAGCCCGTAATCTTATTGCCTGCGTCAATAGCGTTTTGCCATTCGCCCTTCAGCATATAGATGCGCATCTTCAATGCCTCGGCAGCACCCTGTGTGGCTCGTGTCACAAGTTCCTCGCTACCTCCTCCGGCAGGCAGGGCACCTGCCCCTTCCAAGTCATCCATGATTTGTTTCAACACATCTTCCGATGTCGCTCTTGCCATATCGTTATTAAAGATATCCGACTCCGCCTGCAACCGCAACACTACCGATTTGGCATTCGGATCCAACTTATAAGGCATGGTATAAAGTTGGTGGAGATAGTAATACGAGAGTGCACGTATGAATTTAGCCTCAGCCACGTAGCGGTTGTAATTCTCTCCGGCATATTCCTTATGTTCTTCGATGTTCTTCAAGAAGGTATTGACTTTGTTGATGGCGAGATAGGTATATCGCCAGAACTCATAGCTCTCCTGCCGGTCGGTGCCCACATTCATCTCGTAGGTAAAGGTCAATTCATATCCGTTGCTGGCGACATTGATAAAGTCATCACCCATATTATCAATAATGCCGAAGCCTTTGCCTCCCAGCGAGTACTGGCTTTTGAGCGCGCCGTATAAACTGTTTACATTGCCCTCCAAGCGTTCAGGGTCGGTAAACACATCTTGCTCCGTAACGTAAAGCGGCGGCTCTTTTTCAAGGAAGTCGCTGTCGCAACCCGTCGCAACGGCTGCGGCAGATACGCATAGTGCGTAATATAGTATCTTTCTCATATAATTGTATTTAGGTGTATGTAATACGTTAGAAACCGACGTTGACGCCAAAGGTAAACACCTTTGCCTGCGGCAACGAATTTTTATCAACCCCTCCTTGCAGGGCAGCCTGATCGTTGGAAGAGATGAGCGACTCGGGGTCTAAGCCCGAATATCCCGTGAGGCAGAAGAGGTTCTGTGCCGAAGCATACACGCGCAAGCTGCTGATGCCGGCACGTCCCCAGTTGCGTGTGTTAAAGGTGTATCCGAGGGTGATGTTCTTCAAGCGGAGGTAGTCGCCCCTCTCTATCCATTCGCTGATGGGAAAGGATGATCCGTTAGAGGCATTATCGGCGTAGATAGGCTTGGCATACTTGGCTTTGTCGCCCGGGTTGCGCCAGACATTGTTGTACGCATCCATCGAGTTGTTCCATTGGCGCATATCACTCATGGTAGCCGTAGTTCCATTGTAAATGTAGTTGCCGCCGGAATATTGCAGCAGGACGGACAGGTCGAAAGATTTATACTTAAAGTCGTTAGTCCAACCGCCATAGTAGGTAGGCATGGTTCCTCCGCTAATCTGCTGCGTGATATCGCTCTGGGCATATCCTTCGCCATTATCTTTGCGGAAGTAGGTGCCGCTATTCTCAAATTGCACCAATACCTCCGTCCCGTCTTTGCCTATCAATATGCGCCGCCCCGTTTCGGGGTCTATCCCTGCCGAAGGACGGATGTAGAGTTGCCCGATGGAGTATCCCGGAAGGGTGATGTTGTAGTCGTTCTCCCCGATAATCTCGTCAATGCCATCCGCCAGCTTGATCACTTTGTTGTGCTGGGTTGTTATATTGAAGGATGTAGTCCAATTGAAGTCTGCCGTTTTCACCGGCGTTGCCGATATGGAAAATTCAATACCCGTATTGCTCATCTCGCCCGTGTTGGTGGTGATGCTGTTGCCGGGTATCCCCTTCGAAGGTGCCACCGGCACGTTGAGGATCAAGTCGGAGGCATTGTTCTTATAGTAATCAGCCTCAATGTTGATGTTGCGGAACAGCTGAGCCGCAAACCCGATGTCGAGCTTGGTGCTTGCTTCCCACTTCAGGTTCTCTGTGTCCGCTATATTGTCCAGACGGTATTCCCCATTGCTGCCGTAGTAGCCGCTTGTATAATATGACTTCGCTGCATAGGCACCGATGTTGGTGTTGCCCACAACGCCCCAGCTCCCTTTAATCTTCAGGTCGTTGATGAACGTCACCGGCGCGAAGAAAGCCTCTTCCGAGATGCGCCAAGCTGCCGATGCCCCGCCGAAGTTCCCCCACCGGTGGTTCTTGCTCAACGCCGAAAATCCGTCTCTTCGGAAATTGGCGGATAGCATATACTTCGCCTTGTAGTCGTAGTTAATACGTCCGAGGTACGACTGTAAACTGCTTTCATCAATCGAATTGCCATACGGGTAGGTGTTCGCATAGTCCGCCTGATAGACGGTGAACTTGGCATCAAGCAAACCCGTGCGATAGGCACCCCAGCGCGTCTTGTCTTTGGTGTACGTTTCCACCCCTGCCAGCAGGTCAAAGTTATGGTCATTCAGGCTAAAGGAGTACTGAGCCGTATTCGTCCAAGTGTTAGCCAAGTTCTTGGTGTGTGCCTTGTACGCCGATCCGTCGGGATTGAATCCATCGCCTGTATAAGGGTTGTTGAACTGATCATCGGCAACGGTCATGTAATCAATGCCCAACTGAGTCTTTAGGGTAAGCCCTGTGACGGGTCTTATCTCCGCAAAGTAGCTGGAGATCACCCTCGCCACGTCCGATAGCTGCTTGTCGCCAAATTCCACCATGCCCACCGGGTTGTAGTAGGAGAAATTCACGGTGTTGGGACCGTAGCCAACCATACCGTTCTCGGAATACGGGGTGCCGGTCTCCGGGTCGTATGCCGGAATATTGGGCGGAAGTACCATGCCCATGCGCGAGAAATTGGCGATAGCATACTGCGACCCTTTTCTCCCCTTATCCGTGTACGAGGTGGTGGAGGTTGTGGCGTTGAGGTTGATGCCCAACTTCAGCCAGTCGGTTGCTTTGGCGGTTACATTGGCTGCTCCCCCGAGGCGGTCGTAATGGTCGTTTACTACCATCCCTTTCTGATTGGTATAATTGGCAGAGATATAATATTGTATCTTCTCCGAACCTCCGCTGGCGGATACAGAGTGGTTGTGTTGCAATCCGGTCTGGTAGAGGTAATCGTTCCAGTAGGTATCAACATATTGCCCGTCGGGGAGCGTCCAGAGGTTGTAAGCCTTATTGCCGTGCGACGAAGCAGAGGTGATCACTCGTTCATCGCTGCCATACCGGTTGGCTACAGCCAGATTCTTGAAGTCCACATACTGCTTGGCATTCATCATATCAATCAATTTGCTGGGCGTGGTAATCCCCACCCATCCGTTGTAGCTAATGCGCGCCTTGTCCTGCTGTCCCTTGCGTGTGGTAATCAGCACCACCCCGTTCGCAGCTCTTGAGCCGTACAAAGCGGCGGCGGCAGCGTCTTTGAGTACATCCATTGACAGGATGTCGGACGGGTTGATGTCGGCAAGTGCGTTGATATTCCCCACGTATGAGGTGTTGCCTGTCTCAACCGGCACCCCGTCCACTACGTAAAGCGGCTCCGTGCCGGAAGTGATTGACGACACCCCGCGGACACGTACAACGGGAGCCTGCCCTACCGCCCCCGAAGGGGTGATGATGCTTACACCCGCAGCCCTTCCCTGCAAAGCCGATTCGGCATTGGGGTTGGGCACATCCCTGAACGACTCCCCGTTGATGGAAGCTACGGAGGCAGTTACTGTCCGCCTCTTCTGTGTTCCGTAGCCTACGACTACGACTTCATCCATCCCAATGGAAGCGCTTTGCAATTCCACGTTAATCGCCGTGCGACCGCTAACAGGAACAACCGATGTCTCCAATCCAATGTAACGAAACTCTAACACGCCGTCTTTAGGCGCGCTAACGGCATAAGAGCCATTGATGTCGGTTACCGTCCCGACAGACGTTCCCTGTACAATTACAGTAGCCCCCACAATGGGACCAACGCCTGCTTCATTCACTACTCCGGTTATGTTAATCGTTTGTGCTATTAGCAGCGCTGCGCTATGCACCATAACCATAAACATGAGTACCCTTCTTGCCATTTGCTTTCATTTTAATGTTAAACCTTATACCTTAAACATATACCCTAAAAACATGAGGGCTAAGTTCCCTTAGAACTATGTCATTGATTCTTTTCTTTCCTTTCTAAAAATCAACCTGTTACCATTTGAACTCACCCCCAACGGTCGTTTGAAGTCAGCTCCAACGGTCGTTTGAAGTCAGCTCCAACGGTCGTTTGAGGTCAGATCAACCGACCGTTGCACCTCATGTGGAACGAGGCTTCCACCTCATGCGGAACGAGGCTTCCGCCCCATGCGGAACGACCGTTCCCTGCTATCCTGCCTGCTTTCTCCCCCATAACACTTTCGTATTTGCTTTTCCCTTTGACAGAGTTCTAAGGGAACTTGGTACTTCGTGTGTCCGAAGCCAATATGCTGTGCAACCTGAGGGAACACTTTTTATATATGCAAAGATGCCTCTGTTAAATAATCCATAAAATACCATGTATATGGTATATTGACACAAGCCTGATATAAGAACCGGGAATTACGACTTACAAGATGATGTCCCAAAGAGACAGGAGGTTTCAGTCCTGCATTCCGCTTCGCTTCATGTGAAGCGGAAATCTCCTGTCCTTTCATCAAATAACATACAATTATGAAGCCAAAGTCACATATTATTGATATATATCTATTTAATAATAATATGGAAGGATTGGAAGATGCCTGAATGTAGCACAAATGAAGCCTTTTCTACATTTATGTAGGAATAATTGATGAAAGAAGGGCGCATAGCCTTTTTGATGGATCCAACCTTTTTTCAACCTCTTGAAGACAAAATGCGAACAAAGAACCAGAATCGCCCCCAATAAAAAACGCTTTAATCGTCTATTATCAACAATTAAAGCGTATTTAAGTGTACCAAAAGCCTTTAATCATTCAGGTCATCTCCATATCTAATGCTATTTGTGTAACATCAGTTAATCGTTGGCAACTGTCTTCGTTTCGCTCACGGGAATGGTGCCCTGCGGATGAGTAATCCAGTAAGCCGTCATGTTCTCGTTCGATTCAAAGCCGATGCCGGTGATAATTCTGTCATGGCGTTCGATGCGTATGCAGGCATCCGAGTAGAAACGCTTTTCATTCCTGTCCCAGTAAAGGAGTTCCGTTTGAAAGCGTTCACCTTCCAGATTGTTCATTTCCACGTTTCCGATGAGCTTTGCCAAGCCCTTTCTGTTCCATTGATAGGCAGTGTCGGCTCTGACGGAGGCTTCGGTATTAAACAGGGTGTCAAATCTTTCTATGTAGATGCCTTCCGGAAAATACATGTACGGTTCGGCGGCTTGGTCAAACATCAGCACCTCTTTCGCATTTAGCCGGAAGCGTGTAATGCCCGAATCGGATATAAGCGAGGAAACATTTGTTGTCCGCATGGTGTAGGTCTGCTCCGGGTCGAAAGCCATTTCTATCACCTCCTTGTGCGCATCCTTGCCGCAAGAGGCGAAGGTTATAAACAAAAGAAGCATAACAACCGCCCGGAAAGAAGTTGTTATGCTTGCCTGTTTCGTTTTACCGTGAAAACGCACTGCCATTTCTCAACGGATCGTTGTACGCTCGCCTATCCAGCCGCCGATGGTGAAAGGTTTCCCTTTCTCCAAATCGGGGTGCATGAATATGTCTTCCGTAGAAGGAAGGTAAGCGCGATACGTACCAATCAGGCGGTTGGCTTCATCGGCAATAGACGGATCCACCTGCCGCGCCTTTTCAAACTTGTCGATGGCTACGTTGTAAACGGCACGTGCCAGCACGGCATCATTCGGATAGACGGATTTGGAGGAAGCGGCATACATGTTACCAATCAGGAGATAGGCACTGCCGTAGCCCGGATTTTGTTCCAACACCTTGTTGGCATATTGACGGGCACGTGAAAGATTGTTCTGCTCATACATCAGCAGGGCAATCATATAATAATCATCTGCTTTTGAGTTTGGTTCAGTCTCCAAGTCAGCCGCTTCGTCAAAATACTTTATAGCCAGCTCATAATCCTTGTCGCGCACGGCTTGTTTTCCCAAGCCTACGGCAGATTCCGCCGACGGCTCGTTCACATGCACATAGCGGGAAGCGGCAAAATAAACGTCAATGTCCAGGCAACGCACCCGCTTGAGCAAGCCGAGCGTTTCCTTCAAATAGTCCATATTGTCCTTGTTCTGTTCCACCTTTTCGGCATACAAGCTCTGCAATATCTCGCAATCGGCGGCACCGCTACCGGCAAACGAAAGATCCGCTGCCGTTTTATACGTTTTCAGCGTTTCTTCATCTTTCGCGTTGTTCGTTGCGGCGGCAGTTGCCAGCTGTGCCTCGAAAATAGCCGATGCACGCAGGTAATCCTGAATATACTGCTCCTTATGGGCAGGCTCTTTCAACATGTATTGCAGGGAGGCGAACAGGAATTGCGACACCGCGAGGGCTTCCGTTTCTTCCCCGTAGCCGTCAAGTGCCACCACCAACCAGTCGCGCAACAGCTTCGGGTCTATGTTTTCACCTTTATATTGAATATAATCCTGCGCCTTGCGTCCGAGAATCCAGTCGGTGCCGTAACGCTTGTCGTTGCCGAAATATTTGATACGCTTGTCGTACACGCCCATCAGCTTGTCGATTAAAGCCTCTTTCTTCGCAGGGTCTTGTTCGTTGGCTATTTCCCAAGCCACGATACGTACACCGTGCAGGTAAATATCCTTGTGGGCACCGGGGCACTCATTGTAAGCAATTTCCCAAAACGGTAGCGCATCCTTGAAGTTTCCGGACTTTGCATAAGGCCCGAACAAACTGATGTTGGTGATGCAACGGATACTGTCTTCCCCGTGACCGAACTGGGTTCCGCTGACTGCGCCTGTCTGCGCATACGCTCCGGATATTCCAGCTGCCAATCCGAAAGCCGCCAATAGTACTTTAATTCTCATATCTCTTTCTTTTTATTCAGGATTACTTCCTATCTATGAAGTTGTTCATTCAAAATGCGGGCGCAAATTAAAGCACTATCTGTGAAATCAAACAGCATAATCGGGTTTTATTTTCGCAAGATGGTATCATTTATATAACTGTCTAAAAATCATTCCCATCAATTATTCACTGATGTAGCGCAGAAGTGTCCCGCACCCTATCGAAGGATTTGCCTTCCCACAAAGAACCCTGCAAAGACAGCCATAAGCCCCAGTGCATTATTCGCCACGATATTCAGCCCGGCAGCCTTGTATGCTCCGACACGGAACAACTCCATCGTATCCAGCGAGAAAGACGAGAAAGTGGTAAATCCCCCGAAGAGTCCGGTAAACAGAAAAGCCCTTGCATAAAACGACCAGTGAAAGGCTTCCGCCAGACACCAGCAAAGCCCGATCAGAAACGACCCCGCCGCATTAACCGTCAAAACCCCCAGCGGAAAAGCCGGAGCAACGCGGGACATGCACACCGTCACGGCATATCGCAACACCGTCCCCGCAGCCCCGCCCGCAGCCATCAAAAGTATTTTTACCATTGGATATAGATATAATCATTCACCGTTAATCATCCCTTCCTTGTCGCAAAACAACCGAGGCACTACGCACATCTCCCCCAAGCGGCGGGCACAGTTTGGTCAGCCTCACCTCAATTCCGGTCAGCAAAGGAAAAGCCTCCTGCAACGCAAAAAGGATACGCCCCGCCGCATGTTCCAGCAAACGCGAAGGGACAGACATCTCTCGCCGCACAACGGCAAACACGTCCGCATAACTCACCGTATCCTCCAGCCGGTCACTCCGTACAGCTGCCTCAACCGCCGCCGTAAGCAGCAAATCAACAAAAAAGCGGTTGCCCACCGCACGCTCCTGCTCCCCCACGCCATGAAAAGCATAAAACTCCATTTGCCGTAACTCTATATCTATTTTCATAAATACTATATGTTAATGCAGGCAAATGTAGCTCGTTTTACAAAAAAGGCATACATTTGCCGCGAACTAATCAATTACAGTTATGAGTCTTGGACTTAGCAAATCATCAAAAGAAGACAATACGGTAAACGTATTGCATAACATCCTTGCAACGGGAACGTCAGTAAAAGGCGACATCATCACCGAAGTGGACTTCCGCTTAGACGGTAAAATTGAAGGAAACCTCACCTGCCACGGTAAAGTAGTCATTGGTGCAAAAGGACATATCCTCGGCAACATCATCTCTACCAACGCTGAAATAATGGGACAGATAGACGGTTCCCTCAAAATCTCCGGCAAGCTCGTACTCAAATCCACAGCCGTCATAAGAGGCGACATCCAGACGCAAACACTCGAAATAGAGCCTAACGCCAATTTCAACGGTACCTGTACAATGGTCGGAGGAGACGCACAATTAAAGGTACAACCCAGAGTACAATCCAAATAGCACACACCAAAGCCCCGCCTGCTGTCAAAAGCAGCGCGGGGCTTTTCATTGGCGGCATGCGCACGCGGCTGCCCTGACTGCCTATTGTATTATCTGACGACAAACTTGGCAGTCGTCCCGCCCGCATTCAGGATATAGGAGCCGGGAGCCAAAGCTATAGCCCTCCGCATTTCATCGCCTGATACTACGAACCTGTCGACCGTCTTTCCGTCCAAGGATACCACCGTTACTGCCTTTCCGTCGAGGTTGTTGAGCGTCAGCAGATACCGTTGCAAGGGTGGCTGTGGCAACCTCGCTGCCGGCGGGGTCGGGACAGGGTCAGGGATAGGGTCGGGGGCGGGAGCAGGGTCAGGACGTTCGGTAATAAAAGTAACCCCGTCCGGAAAAACACCTGACCGCCATGCAGGGTTGAGGCGACCCTTCAAATATACCGTCGTAATCTTTGTACGCAGAAAAGCACCCTCGCCAATTCCTGTTACCCTCGCCGGAATAGTGAGCGTGCCTTCAATACCCGAATTATTGAAAGCCACATTGCTGATTGCCGTAAGGCTTTCACCAAACGTAACCTTTTTCAGCGCGTTGCAGCCCCAAAAAGCCCCGCTTCCAATCGAAGTAACCGAATTGGGAATGATAACTTCTGTCAGACCCGAAGCCGCAAAAGCCCGATTTCCAATCGAAGTAACCACATTGGAGATGGTAACTTCTGTCAGGTCGGCGCAATTCTCAAAAGCTCTATCTCCAATCGAAGTAACCGAATAGGTTTTCATCCCACGAGTCACGCTTGCAGGGATGTTAACCCTTCCGCTATAGGCATCCACTACAGTACTCCTTGTAACGGTCGCATTACCTCTGTTGTCTGTTTCATAGGTAATGCTGACACCGTCTGCATTTGCACAGTGAGGCGCACGCCTTGCGCATAAGACGCAACAAGCAGGCTGAGCAGGAGAACGCATACTACCTTTTTCATATATACCAATTGTTTGCCGCCCGCTCCTGATAGCGTTTATAAAAGGCAAGGGGACGCGAGGCTCTATTTCTAATAGGGGGGCAAAACTACTATAATTGTTGAGGACAAGAAAACAGGAATTTACCCTTAACATGGGTTTTCAATTCCGGCCGACAGCTTATATTTTTGGCATTGTTAGGTAAACATAGATTTATATATTTGTCCCAAAAAACGATATGAATTGTCCCAAATGCTCAAGTGAGAAGCGTGTAAAATCAGGTATGGTTAAAGACCGTCAGCGTTATAAACGTAAAGAATGCGGATGTAATTATACGGTTGAACTCAAGTCTGCCGCCAAACCGGCTTTAATGAAGAAACAAGCCCTCCGGCTTTATTTGGAAGGCTTGGGCTTCCGCTCTGTCGGAA
>LBCX01000328.1 GCA_001657575.1 Bacteroidales bacterium Barb4 | reverse complement strand
ATCGCACGCCAATGCGAACTACAATCCCAACACATGGTAATTCACGGTTACCGCATGTCAGTTTTAACTGCTAATGTTTGTAGGTAGATACTACCAAACATTAGATAAAAAGGCAAGAGCGTACAAGTCGATCACCAACGTGTTGGTGGTCGACTTTTTTGTTTTCATAACAGCGTTTTGAGATGAAACAAACGATAAAGATAACATCTCCGCCCCTCATTCTAGCAGCAAGAATAGAAGCGGATAGATAGCCGTTAGATGGTGAGTGTTTTCTATGCCGTCGACGGGCGTAGTGTTGTAATAATCGGTCGGGGTGGTCATCCTTGTGTGGCTCTCATTTGTTCCGTGGCTAGGATAGCGGAAAAAAGACTAATGAGGTCAACCGTAGCGAAAGGCGATATACAGTTGATAGTGTCCAATGTTTCAGTTCGAAACATTGGGCAGTCTGCCCTCTGCTCTTGGCTCAACCAGTTGATTTCAGATTGTCGCTCATCTCAAACCAGCTTAAATCATTTGAATTTCTTCGGCTGAACACCTCGAAATTCTTCGGACTTGGTAGCTGGCGTAGGTCTAGCAAAGTCTGACCTAGGCAGATAACAAGTAACCAACCGAAGGGCGGTAGAAAATTGACAATCAAGGCGGTCGGATCAACTATGTTTGTTCCGACCACCAACTACAATTATTGATTACCTACTCCAGTCAATTCTTATGCTCGCTATGCTCCGCTACATTGACTGGGATAAATTTACGGAAAGAAAAATTTAAGAAAATTTGTTAATGCCCATTTAAGCGTTTCTGGTACAGTACCAAAAACACATAATGGGTAACTCCGTTATGGCTCGATTTTCTCGATAGCCTTCGGCAATATTTTTTGAATTTTTCTGAGTGTATTTTCTCCAATTTTTGCGTCTGAAAGACGCCTTATTTTCGTCATAAACTAATGACGAAAATCTCATTTGTTTTGTTTTGAAAAAACGAAATGTGTAAATGAGCATTAGCGAATTTTTGAAATTGCGGAACGCAATTTTTATTCTTGCTGAAGAGCAAGCCCACGCACAAGTTAAAAAGTACAGATAAAACCTGGTTTTAGTCTGAAATTTTTGACTTGTGTAAGTGGGCGTTACCTATTTTTTAGAAAATGCGGTTAAAACCGCATTAAATCTATGCTCATGGCTTTTCGAAACGAAAAGGGTAAATGAGCATTCATAAATTTTAGAAAATTTCGCCTATAAGCTCATTTTGATTTTTGACCGCATAAACTATTTTTGAAATCAAAAAAAGCCCTTAGAGGGCAAAATTTTGAATTATAGCGGTAAAAATATTCATAAGTAGTTGACTAGGTGAGATGAATAGTTATACAATCACCTCAACAAATACAAAAAAAAAAGCAGTGATTGCAATCGCACGCCAATGCGAACTACAATCCCAACACATGGTAATTCACGGTTACCGCATGTCAGTTTTAACTGCTAATGTTTGTAGGTAGATACTACCAAACATTAGATAAAAAGGCAAGAGCGTACAAGTCGATCACCAACGTGTTGGTGGTCGACTTTTTTGTTTTCATAACAGCGTTTTGAGATGAAACAAACGATAAAGATAACATCTCCGCCCCTCATTCTAGCAGCAAGAATAGAAGCGGATAGATAGCCGTTAGATGGTGAGTGTTTTCTATGCCGTCGACGGGCGTAGTGTTGTAATAATCGGTCGGGGTGGTCATCCTTGTGTGGCTCTCATTTGTTCCGTGGCTAGGATAGCGGAAAAAAGACTAATGAGGTCAACCGTAGCGAAAGGCGATATACAGTTGATAGTGTCCAATGTTTCAGTTCGAAACATTGGGCAGTCTGCCCTCTGCTCTTGGCTCAACCAGTTGATTTCAGATTGTCGCTCATCTCAAACCAGCTTAAATCATTTGAATTTCTTCGGCTGAACACCTCGAAATTCTTCGGACTTGGTAGCTGGCGTAGGTCTAGCAAAGTCTGACCTAGGCAGATAACAAGTAACCAACCGAAGGGCGGTAGAAAATTGACAATCAAGGCGGTCGGATCAACTATGTTTGTTCCGACCACCAACTACAATTATTGATTACCTACTCCAGTCAATTCTTATGCTCGCTATGCTCCGCTACATTGACTGGGATAAATTTACGGAAAGAAAAATTTAAGAAAATTTGTTAATGCCCATTTAAGCGTTTCTGGTACAGTACCAAAAACACATAATGGGTAACTCCGTTATGGCTCGATTTTCTCGATAGCCTTCGGCAATATTTTTTGAATTTTTCTGAGTGTATTTTCTCCAATTTTTGCGTCTGAAAGACGCCTTATTTTCGTCATAAACTAATGACGAAAATCTCATTTGTTTTGTTTTGAAAAAACGAAATGTGTAAATGAGCATTAGCGAATTTTTGAAATTGCGGAACGCAATTTTTATTCTTGCTGAAGAGCAAGCCCACGCACAAGTTAAAAAGTACAGATAAAACCTGGTTTTAGTCTGAAATTTTTGACTTGTGTAAGTGGGCGTTACCTATTTTTTAGAAAATGCGGTTAAAACCGCATTAAATCTATGCTCATGGCTTTTCGAAACGAAAAGGGTAAATGAGCATTCATAAATTTTAGAAAATTTCGCCTATAAGCTCATTTTGATTTTTGACCGCATAAACTATTTTTGAAATCAAAAAAAGCCCTTAGAGGGCAAAATTTTGAATTATAGCGGTAAAAATATTCATAAGTAGTTGACTAGGTGAGATGAATAGTTATACAATCACC
>LBCX01000327.1 GCA_001657575.1 Bacteroidales bacterium Barb4 | reverse complement strand
AACTGGTGGTGAGGAAATTCCAAACTGGTGGTGAATAGTTGACAAGTGACCACTAATATGTTATAATTGTTAATTGAGGTGATTATTATGCCAAAAAAGGTTGTTGAAAACAAGAAAAATTGGATAGAAAAGCGAAATGTTGTAAATGAGATGAGAACGTACAACATGGGACTTGAAGAATTACGGATTTTCAATACATATCTTGCTAAAATAAACGCTCGTGATCCTGTTGGCACTCGTGCGGTTCGCTTTCCAGTGTCATACTTTCAAGAGTTGATGTGCGTTGACAAAATAAATATTAACAGTTTGAAAGCCGTTTCACATCGACTGTTGCAGAAAATTGTTGATATACCTGATGATGATGGCGGTTTTACTGCGTTTCAGCTTTTCAAGGTGTGTATCGTTAAAAAAGACGATTCGGGTGAGTGGTATATGGATATTGATGCTCACGATTTAGCGTTGCCCCTTATGTTTGAGTTTAAAGACAAGTACTTTACTTACGGTCTTGAGAATGTATTGATACTAAAGAGCGCGAATCAAATCCGCATGTATGAGATATTGAAACAGTTTGAGAATACAGGGTTTCGCATTGTAACAATTGAAAAATTGCGTGAGTATCTTGGAATTTTGCCTACAGAGTACCCTCAATACAAAGATTTTAGAAAAGAAGTGCTTGAAATCTGCCGTAAAGCTATTGATGAAAATACCGATATCACATTTACCTACGAGTCACATGGAAAAAAAGGGCGTGGTGGAAAGGTACTGGCATTGAAGTTTCTTATCAGTCAGAACAAGAAAAACTTGTCGGTACTGAAACCCGACGAGCAACTTGGTGAATGTCGGGTCGGACGGTGTGACGTACTCGCCGATGAATCGCCAGTGGTGATTGTCGATGAGCGGAAGAACGAGAAAAAATTTGTTGTGAGTGAAGTGCAAGAAAAGCCGAGAGAGTACACATGTGTAGAAGATTATGACGATTACGAATTGGGTTACATCGCACAGGCGTGTAAATTTGAATTTAACGAACTTGAAATGGCAGAGATAAAAACATACTTAGATGTTCTTGTTCCGCATAAAAAATATTTTGAAGACGAAGTAGAACAGTATAAATATCTGCTTCCGATATACAGCACACTTAATCGTCAAGCGGATATCCAGAAAATAAAATCACGCTTCGGATATATCATCGGAATATTGAAAGTAATGCGTACAGATTTTGAAAAAGAGCAGCACAAGCGAGTTATAGAGGCGATGAAAGAATTTCAGTGAAATCTGTAAGTCAGTGTCGAATTATTCTCTGGGAAATAGTTTTGCGATAAATGAGTATCGTTTTTTACAAAAATGAAAAGAAAGAACTGCTAAAATCAAATGGTTGATTTGTGATATTATGTCGCTGTACTAATACCGTATCACGAATACATATGTGTTACGGTATTAGTACAGCGTTTAATTTTTTCAATTTGTATGAAACGCAATTCTTGTGATTTCTAATTAAATTTATGTCTTGATAAAATTAGTGCGTGCAAAAGTGATTATACCCAATAACCACTTTTGCACGACCGCCCAGCGTCCTTGCAAAAGTGGTGGGTTAGGGGAATCCCCTAAAACCCTGCTTCACGTCCGTGAAGTTAAGAGTGTTGCCCTAAGACCCTTTTGTTTTTTGCCTTGTTTTATGTCGGATTATAGCAAGATAAAATAGCATTGACTTCTTTCTTGGATTATGTTACAATGTTAGTACAACGTTGTATATTTTGTAAGTGAGGTAATTGGCATGGCAGATACGACCATAACTTTTCGAGTAGATGAGCAAGCTAAACAAAACTTCGATAAACTTTGCTCTGCAATAGGCTTAACAATGTCAACAGCGTTTAATCTTATCGTAAATACAGCGATAAGAGAGCAAAGAATACCTGCTAAACTTTCTTTGAATCCTAATTTGGCTACGATTGAAGCAATACAAGAGCTTGATAAACGCGAAAAATCAGAAACGCTTAAACATTTTTCAAGTGTAGCTGAGATGAATACGGCAATGGACTTCGAAGATAAATCCGAGGACGATGAAGATTATGAAAACACTTGATTACTCAAGCCGTTATCGGAAAGACCGTCGTTTAGCTATCAGTCAAGGCAGAGATATGTGTCTTCTCGACACTGTAATTGATTTACTGTTGACTGAACAATCAGTACAAGCTTACGGAGACCATGAACTTGAGGGCAATTGGCTGTCATATCGTGAACTGCATATAAAACCCGATTGGCTGCTTGTATATGCTTATTCAGCTGATAATAGCACAATAAAGCTTGCAAGAACAGGAAGTCATTCTCATATTTTCGGATAAAAATTATCACTTTTCATAATTTGCCCAAAAACGGCATTTTTTTCGACACAAAAAAACCAAGTAATGATATTACACCAAAAATGCATTTGTTTGCATTTTTGGTGTGTTTTTTTGCAAAATAAGACATGTTTTGGCGGCGCGAAAGATTCATTGTTGTAATTTTTGCTTCTGTGATTAAAAATGAAGTGTTCTCTACCGAAAGATTTTTCTTTTCATTTTTGTAAAGCGGGGGTTTGGGGGCGGCAGCCCCCAAAGAAAAACGGCTTGCCGTTTTTTAACCAACCAACCAACCAACCCCCGCTGGGGTCGCGTGCGCGCGCGCGTGTGTTTGTTAGTTTGTTTTTAATAACTTGTTTTTAAAACATATAGGTAGAAAACCCCGAACTGGTGGTGAGGAAATTCCAAACTGGTGGTGAGGAAATTCCAAACTGGTGGTGA
>LBCX01000326.1 GCA_001657575.1 Bacteroidales bacterium Barb4 | reverse complement strand
AGCGAAGCGGAATGTGGGGTTTACGGGGCGGTACCGTTAGGAAAGTTCTGAAAGAACGACCGGTATTGTAAATCATCATTTGTGATTTGTATTGTTCTTTCAGAACTCTTTTGCCGGTACCGCCCCGTAAACCCCACATTCCGCTTCGCTTCATGTGGGGCTGAAATCTTTTGTCCCTGCGGGACATCCACGTAACACCAAAAAACCTCTATCTGATTCGGGATTTCAGTCGGGCGGTGTAATCATTCTTCCCGCGAAATGCGCGATAGATGCCAACGTAGATGTTGAACAGCGGGCGGATAAACTCCATGAGAAAGAGCAGGCTTGTGACAGGCTTTTGTTGCAGCCGCTTGGCAGATTTGTGCAGTATGACGGCTTTGACAATGAAGCGGACAAGGAAGAACGAGCCGGCAACTGCAACCGGTATCCAGTCCCCCGACAGCCAGCCGACACGGGCGGCGGCAATCGCCAAGCCGAGCAGCAGGAAATAGGTAAGTTCCTCCAAGCGGAAAAGGATGAGCCGCCCGCCCTTGTAACGGCGTTGCGTGGCGGCACGGGACACTTTCATTTCCCGCCACGTGCGGAAACGCTTCACCGGCAGCATTTCGGTAATGCTTTCGGGGAAATAGACCGTGCGGGTGTTCTTTTTGGTAGCGGACTCATTGACAAACAGGTCGTCATCGCCGGCGTGCAGTGCGAGGGATTTATAGAAGCCTTTCTTGCGAAAGAACAGCTCTTTGCGGTAGGAAAGGTTGCGACCGCTTCCCGTGAACGGGCGGCGGACAAGGGCGGACGAGAGGTATTGCAAGCCGTTGATCAGATTGTCGTAGGCAATAAGTTGGTGCAGGAAGCCCTTGACATGGCGATAGGCGCAGAAGCCGAGCACGATTTCCGTATCGGAGGTATAGGCCTGTGCGACGGAGGCGACCCATTGGTCGCTTATCGGGCGGCAGTCCGCTTCCGTGAACAACAGGATGTCATGCTTGGTGGCTTTGATGCCTACGGTCAGCGCCAGCTTCTTGCGGCTTACGTATTTGGCTTCTTCGGGGATGAAGGTGTAATACAGGTGGTTGTATTCCCGCTTGAGCTGTTTCAATACGCTCTCGCTTTCGTCGGTGGAGCCATCATTGACAACGATTACTTCGTAGGCGGGGTAGTCCTGCGTCAGGAGCGACGGAAGGTGTTTGAGCAAGTTCTCCGATTCGTTTTTGGCATAGACAACGATGGAAACGGGCGGGCAGGACGTTGTTTTTTCCGGCTGCTTGGTTGTTTTCGCCGCTTTGGCTGCCTTTCGCAACGGGCGGGCGTAGATTACTATCCAGTAAAGCAGTTGGACAAGCAACAACGCCCCGCCGACTTCCCCGAAAAAGACTATATCAAACATTCCTTTATCTTAAAGTTATGCCTCAAAACCATTCTCATCCGAATAATACGCCTTCGGCAGACGGCGGCGGTTGTATTGCGAAGCCATCACCTCGCCGTAAGCACCAGCCGAACGGAAAGCAAGCAGATCGCCGCGGCGGGTTTTATTCAGTTCCACATCCTTGCCGAACACGTCGGCGGACTCGCAAATAGGCCCGACAACGTCGTAGGTTTCCGTCTGCCCGTCGCTGTCAAGATTCTCTATATAATGGTAGGCATCGTACATGGCGGGGCGTATCAGTTCGGTAAAACCGGCATCCAGAATGACGAACTTCTTCACCTCTCCCTCCTTTACATACAGCACTTTGGAGATAAGGCTTCCACACTGGGCGACAAGGGAACGACCCGGCTCGAAATGCACCTGCTGTCCGGGGCGCAACTTCAACAACTGCCGGAAGGCGGCGAAATAATCGGCAAAAGCAGGCACGGGTATATGGTTGGGATGATGATAGTCTATCCCCAGCCCGCCGCCGAAGTTGATATGTTCCACGTGCAAGCCGCGAGTATCCAGCTTTTCCTGTACCTCATTCATGCGGACAGCCAGAGCGCGGAAGGCGGACATATCGGTGATTTGCGAGCCGATATGGCTGTGTATGCCTATCAGTTTCAGGTGCTTCAGCTTTGTCAGTTGTTCCAGTACGCCGTCAAGCATACTAAGGTTGATGCCGAATTTGTTCTCTTTCAGTCCTGTAGTAATCTTGGCATGGGTATGGGCATCCACATCGGGGTTGATGCGGAGGGCAACGGATGCTATTTTCCCTTTGGCGGCAGCCAGCTCGTCCAGTATATCCAGCTCGGCGGACGATTCGGCGTTGAAGCAGAATATGTCGTTGTCCAATCCCAGATTGATTTCCCAGTCGGCTTTGCCCACGCCGGCAAACACTATCTTATCGGCAGGAAAACCGGCATCCAACGCCGCGCGTATCTCGCCGCCGCTCACGCAATCGGCTCCCAAGCCGTAGCCGGCGATAACGGAAAGGATATGCGGATTGGCATTTGCCTTTATGGCAAAATGCACGTGGTAGCCGTACTTTCCGGATTCGGCTTTCACCGTCTCCAGCGTCCTTTTCAATAAATCAATATCGTAATAATAGAAAGGCGTTTCTAATGCCTTGAACGCTTTGAGGGGGAAGGAACCTTTAATCATGGGGGATAGAAGTTGGGAGTTAGAAGATAGGAGTTTGGGACATAGAAGTTAGAAGTTAGGAGTCCCGAAGGGACGGGATATTTCAGCCCGACGTAAAGCGAAGCGGCACGTCGGGAAACGGAATGTGGGGTTATGGGCGGTACTGTCAAGGGAGTCCTGAAAGGACGATAGAATATTGTAAATCATCATTCATATTTGTATTGTCCTTTCAGGACTTCATCAGGT
>LBCX01000325.1 GCA_001657575.1 Bacteroidales bacterium Barb4 | reverse complement strand
GACTGCGGTTCCACGCCGCCTACGGCACAGAATGCGGCAACGGCACCGTCCAGCACACGCAACGAACGTTCCACCTCAACGGTGAAATCCACGTGTCCCGGAGTGTCAATCAGATTAATCTTGAATTTATTATCGTCATAGTTCCAGAAAGTGGTAGTGGCGGCGGAAGTAATCGTAATACCCCGTTCCTGCTCCTGCGCCATCCAGTCCATCGTGGCTGCACCATCGTGCACCTCGCCGATTTTATGAGTCAGACCGGTATAAAAAAGGATACGTTCGGACGTAGTTGTTTTACCCGCATCAATATGCGCCATTATACCAATGTTTCTGGTATATTTCAGTTGCTCGTCAGCTTTTGTTATCATATCATCTATTTATCAACTCTACCTTTACTCTCAAAATCTGAAATGGGCAAAAGCACGGTTTGCTTCAGCCATGCGGTGCATGTCTTCTTTCCTCTTGAATGCCCCGCCCTGATTATTGAAAGCGTCAACAATCTCAGCCGATAACTTGTCAGCCATGGTTTTGCCTCCACGCCTGCGGGCGTAGAGTATTAAATTCTTCATTGACACGGATTCTTTACGGTCTGGACGGATTTCCGTAGGCACTTGGAAAGTGGCACCGCCTACACGACGCGATTTCACTTCGACTTGGGGAGTAATATTGTCAAGGGCGGTTTTCCAGATTTCGAGAGGGGATTTCTCTGCGTTGGGCAGTTTGTTCTTCACATTTTCCAGGGCGGAATAGAAGATTTCGAAGGCAGAATTTTTCTTGCCGTCATACATCAAATGGTTAACGAACTTCGTAACCTTTACATCACCGAAAACAGGATCCGGAAGGACCTGCCTTTTCTTTGGTTTTGCTTTTCTCATTTGTTTTTCAAAAATTTCGTTCTTGTCTTTGGTTGCTCACCTTTTTTGAAATCTTTCTTACCATATTCAGATTTCATGTCTTCAACAGTTCCGCTGAACCATTTACTCAACCTATATCAGCTTGTCCAAAAAACTCAAACCAATTTTAATAATTTAATTTAAAATCTCAGTTTGAAAGAGATGATTTATTTCTTCTTTCCTTTTGCGGGAGCTGCCTTTGCGCCTTTAGCGACTACCTGTCCCGGTTTCGGACGCTTCGCGCCGTATTTGGAACGCCTCTGTGTACGACCGTTCACACCGGCTGTATCCAGCGTACCGCGTACAATGTGATAGCGCACACCGGGTAAATCTTTCACACGACCTCCGCGAACCAATACGATAGAGTGTTCCTGCAAGTTGTGACCTTCGCCGGGGATGTAGGCATTCACTTCCTTCGTATTAGTCAAGCGAACCCTTGCCACCTTGCGCATAGCCGAGTTCGGCTTTTTAGGGGTAGTCGTGTAAACACGCACACATACGCCTCGCCTCTGCGGGCAGGCTTCCAGTGCAGGCGATTTACCCTTCACCACCAAAGATTCCCTTCCTTTTCTAACTAATTGTTGAATTGTAGGCATTTCTTTTCTTTTTAAACTTTAATTCCTATGATTTATCTCTTTATATTTCAATCAATAAGACAGACCTTTCACCATCTTTCACGCTAAAAACGGGGCAAAGCTACGTAAATATTTGCGTTCTTTTGCGAAAGGGCTAAGCGTATTATTGATTTTTAACGAATAATTCAAGATATGACCGTCATTGCAGGAGTTGATACATTCACAAGCATATCCTGACACTGCGTCAGGAGAAGCAGGCACAAAAGAAAAGCCATATCAACCTCGTTTTGCCTCCAAATCCTTCCTCATTTGCTTCCAACCGTTAAGCCTTCAGCCCGTTTCCAAGTTGTTCTTATAGCGGTTTCTGTATTCTTTGAGGGGTTATTTCCATTTCTTGCTTGAATGCTTAGGTAACCCTATTGGATACGTACATGTATCCTTATTGGATACGTATGGGTATCCTTACTGGATACCTATGCCGAACAAAAAATGTTAAATGCGAAAAGTCACCCTGTCTTTTTGGAAAAACGTGTGTATCAAGGCAGCAGCGGGGCGGTTTATCCGTATCCAACGTCATTTCGTCTATTACAATCAAGTGGTGAAGCCTGCGGTGGATATTTCCAGATACAAGAACATGCCCGTGCCGACTTCCTACATGGCAATTCAGGGGATATTGCTCAGGCTCAAACCTGCTATGCGCAGGCTGCCCGCGCATGTCCCGACCGCTGTTTTCCAAACCGCATGGAAGAGGTGAATATCTTGCAGGATGCCATGAAAGTCAATCCTACGGATGCCAAAGCACCTTATTATCCGGGTAACTTTTGGTACAATTCCCGTCAATATGCGGAAGCCGTTGCCTGTTGGGAAAAGTCGGCGGGCATGATTGGTACTTTCTCGATGGAGCTTGGCCAGCTGTATTAAGAAATGGGGACATTCGCACAGCGAACGCCTCGCTTTCCTCGAAAAGCATTTGTTTGATACCTGCAAAATTGATTATTTCGCCGTGTCGCTGCCCGATTTGGCTATTTGGGAAGATGATTAGAATGTCCGCAATCAAATACATTGTAATTATGTGATGGGCTTGGGATATTTGGGCTTGAACAATCAGGAGAAAGCGAAAACATTTCTGGCAAGAGTGCAGAAAGCAGATATAAACCATCAAGGGGCACAAGTGCATTTGAAAGGTTTGCAATAATCGCCCTGCTAATTTTTGTTTTATATCCTTTTAATATGGATTTTTGCCGCCGTTTTACTTCTTACCGCTTTCCCCTTTTAACATAGTTCCCCAAGAACTATGGTGCCGATGTGGCACAGAAGCCCTGAAAGGGC
>LBCX01000061.1 GCA_001657575.1 Bacteroidales bacterium Barb4 | reverse complement strand
ATTGTTCTGATTATTGGAAAAGTTACAGGAAATTTATCCCTGCGGAAAAACATTTGCAAACTAAAGCGGAGACATTTACCGTTGAGGGATACAACAGTAGAATCCGGCATTATTTGGCAAGGTTCAAGCGGAAAGGGAAATGTTACAGCAAAGCGGAACACATGATTGAAAAGTCTTTGAATTTATTGTTTTTAAAGCTCAATAATGAATTGACTATATTAAATTAACAATACCGTTGGACAAGTGAAATAGACGACACGGAATGACTTATTCCTTTTCAAGTATCGGCTTCAAAACAACGGAATGTCCGGGATGCCGTTTCTCGGCAGGCGGGGGTGTCATGTAGTTTTTGCCGTAAAAGCGGGTCAGGTAGGCGGCTTTATTGTGGGGGGCATAATAAAAACCGCCTTCAAATTCTGTTTCAGTGAGGGGAAATATTTCGTCATAGGCGAAGAACTCGTACCAGATAATATCCAAGCCGCGCCCAATCAGGCAGTTGCCGTCAGTCAGGGATTTATTGGCTTCTATCTTTCTCCTTGCTATTTTGTCGTAGAGCCGTTTAAGGATATAAAAGAGCGGCTTAAAGAAAGACAGGAAAAGGCTTTTGCGGGATTGGTGTTTGTAGAACTCCGCATCAAGTCCGCGGCAGATAAAATTGTTGCACCATTTCACAGTCCTTTCAAAAAGGTATGCCGGATGGTGTTTTTTGTGGTATCTGTCCATCGGAAAAATATCAACAAACAGCCCCCTTGCGTATTTCTTGTTTTCCTGCCCAAGGGCAATAATCAGGCTGTTCAAATCACGCAGTTTGCAGGGCAGGGGCAGATAATCGTAGTCAGGGTCGCTCTCTCTGGTTTGAAGGAATAAATCGGCGGGCAGTTCCGACGGGGCTATGCGGAGAAACTTTTCGTAATCCTCCCGCATCATACTGATGTCCAAATCGTCATCCCAGGGGATAAAGCCTTTATAGCGCACCGCACCGAGCAGCGTGCCCGAACAAAGCCAGTAGCGTATCCCGTGTTTCCGACAAATATGGTCAATCACCCGCAGCATCCGCAGCATAACCAGCTGGGCTTGCCGCAATACGGTTTCTCCCTCGCGCCTGTTGTCGGGAAAAAGCAGGGAAAGGTCTTCCGCAGATTCAGCAACTGATGTTTTCATTGAAATAATCGGTGTTTGACTACCGCTTTCAGGCGGAGCAGGAATAACAATAGTTCCGATACGATGACCATAACAGCCATCGTGTAGATGGACAGCCATCCGAAGTAATAGAGAATAAATATGCCTGTGACGTGGATGACGGACACAATGACAATCACCAGATTCACATACGTGGCATGACCCAAAGCCGCCAGAAAGGGATAGCCGAGCAGCATGGACGGAATGGTCACCACGCAGGCGCACATCAATATCCTGAAAACCGTCACCGTTTCCGCTGACGGGTCGGCATAAACCAGTGCCATCAAAATACCTGCCCCCGCGATAGCCACCGCTATCAAGGGTATATTCAGTTTCATAATGAGATAAAAAGCCTTTTTGAAAAAGGGTATATCCTTCGTTTTCGCCATGTGGGGAAACAAGACCCCCGTGAAAGGAGACAGGAGCAGATTGTACGCCTGATAAATCTTTTCCGCCCGCGAATAATAGCTAACCTGCTCATACGTGGTTGATAAGCCCAATACCAGCACATTGACCGTCGTAAACATCGACACCGACACGCGCGACAGAAAATAAGCCGAACTGTCCTTCACAACGGCTACGATTTCTTTCCTTTTCGGCAGAAACCAACTCATCCCTTCTTTCGCATATACGAAATACAGGCAAATCCCTCCCGCCAGACAATATCCCAAACTGAAAAAAACAGGCACCCATAAATAATCATCCGTCCCGCGCACCACAAAAAAGATGGGAATGAAAGCCCCGCACTTGGCTACGGCATTGAACAGCGTCACATATTTCATCTTCTCCATCCCCTGAAAGAACCACAAGGGAGACATTATATTGCCCGCCACGACCCCGAAAAAGAGCAGGAAAAACATCGGATGCTCCCGAAATTTTGGGACATAGCGTATCAACGCAAGCAACAGCAGAAAGCACAAGACACCCAGCAGGATACGCGAAACGAAGGCACTGTTCAAATGCCTGTTTACAAGCTCGCGATTTTCCTTGTTGATGGAAATAAATTTGGTGGCGGACAGATTGAAGCCGAAATCCGTAATCATCACAAGGTTTTGAACCAAAGCCCAGCCGAAAGCGTACAGTCCGAAATACGTTTCTCCAAGCATCCGGTATAGAAAAGGAAATGAAATGAGGGGTAAAATATAATTTATCCCCTGATAAGCCACAAGGGATATGAAATTGGTTGTCATCCGTTTATTGGTCAGCCTCACTTCGCGTCACTTCTTCCCTTTCAACGCAAGCCACTCCTCCGGATAGTCGGTTATCACCGCTTCGAGATAGTTGTACATCTCTGCGTTTATGCCGTTGTAGCTGTTTAATGTAAAGATGCTTACCTCGCCGACACAGTCCTTTAAATCTATGACGGTCTTCAAATCCAGTCCTTCTTGATTGATGCACACGCCTTTGAGGTGGTCATATTCTCCCCACGAAACACCGTTAAAGGAAAATTGACTTCGATTCCACAGCAATAAAGTCACCTGTATCTTGCTGTTCAGCCAATGCAGGTTCCGCAAGAAATTATTGTCAAAAGAAAAGACCGTAACGGATTCTTCCACCCCGTATGCGCGAATGATACTGTTCAATTTATCTGCAACGATCCAGTCGTCATAGTAAAACGGTTTCACCTCAATGTAGCAATGAATCCGGTTTGCCACCACATCCAGCACTTCCCGCAAAGAAGTCAGTCCTTCCTGCGAAATCAAACCCTTCCTGTTTTTCAGCCGGAAACTGTGCAATTGTGCCGCCGTATAATCCTCCACGCGCCCTGTGACTCCGGCTATTTTCGCAAGATCCTCATCATGCAACAGCATGAACTCGCCGTCAGCCGACAGCCGGAGGTCAAACTCCACCGCGTCCGCTCCTATTTCTACGGCGCGGGCGATGGCGGACAAACTGTTGTCGGGATGATGCACCGTGACTCCGCGGTGTGCAGCAATCTTGACATTCTCCAACGTCTGCGCACGGGCGTAATCAAATACCGCCGCCTCAGGTACTTCCGAGCAACTTGTTAATACACCCGCCGACAAAACAACCAGGAAAACAACAATCCACTTCGTCAATCTCATAAATCCTTATCTCGTCAATACCTCGTATAATTTTACCGTAAAGACTGCAAAGACTGCAAAGAAATCCTCTTTGCAGTCTTTTCGGTAAGCAAAAATCCTTTATTCTTATGAAAGAGCCGCAATAGCCGTTCCGATAAGATTTGCATTTTCCATCTGGTCAATGCGTACATCCACGTCTTTCAGACCTTCTTCGGCGAGAAGTGCATGAAGCGTTGCCTTCACAATGTCCTTGTAGTTTTCGCCCTTCTTGTTTTCGCTCCAGAAGAGGCTGCCTTCGGCAATGAGGCGTACACGCTTCACCGATTCGTCGTGTGACACCAACACGGATACCAATCCGGCAAGCGAAGCGGCAACCAGCTTGGCAGAGCGTTCGTAGATCCAGCCTGCCACATGCACAAACTTTTCCTGATACAAATCCGGATAACTAATAATCGTTGTCAAATTTTGTGCATCAAAACGGTTTTCAAACTCATCAAACGGGAAAGAGGCTTTCATGATTTCGCCAAGATACATGCCCGAAACAGCTTTTTCAAAACGTTGCCTCCCTTTCGAGTCGGAAAGTGCATCCACGATGCCGTCGATTGACGTAAGATGCGGCGGAAGGAAGTTCCCTGATTCCAGATTGACGGGAACCAATCCCGGCTGAATGGAAGGCGGGTCAAGCTTGGTAATTTTGTCCGAATGGATGAAAGTAGCCATATTGGTACCCGTCCCGACAATCAGCCCGATGTAGGCATCATAATTCGTATCCGTCAGTCCGGCGAAGAGGCTGGCAACGGTGTCGTTGATAACCTTTACATTCGTAAATTTAATGTCATTCTTTTCGTTGAGATAGTCAAGGAACGGCTTCCCGATAGGCTCTCCGACCATTTCCTTAATGTCCACGCCCTTTGTCCAGCGGAGAAGTTTGGCATCGCCGTTCGGCAGAGATTCAGCGGGATAGGAAAAACAGTAACCGATAGGCATTGCCGAGTCGCGCTTGGTTTCGCCGATGGGGTCGCCCTGTTCTTTGAAAAGCTGCTCCTGTGTGAAGCCCGGCGTCTTCATTATCGACAAATCCTTTTTCCAACCGTTTTTGGGGTGGATGGACGGATTGCTTTCGTTGAAGTCCACCGTTGCCACGCGGTAGTTCGTCCCGCCCAAGTCAAGCACAAGGGATTTTCCTTTAATGCCCGATGTTTTGGGATTGATAAAGGTAGGAATACATTGGATCTCGGTGTTTTCCTTTTTCAGACCGTTTTCCACTTTGTCATGGAGAGACCGTGCGATCTCTTTCAACTGACAGGTTCCTAATTCAAAGAAATTTTTTTCCATGATACAAAATTGTTAGATATATTAATAAAATGGTGTGCTTTTGCTTTTCGGCGGACAAAGATATTTGAAAATCGTAAATCCGCACTTTTTCTGTTTATTATTTTGAAGCCTTTTCATCTGCCTCTTCTTTCTCCTCTTTGGGTACAAATTCGTAGGCTCCCATGCTCGGTCCGTTGGGGCTTGTCAGGCGGCTGATGCCGTAACGGTCAACGGGATACAGGGCGGCAACGGCAGGGTCGGCTTTTCCTACGCCGGCGGTGGCGACGGAGTCAAGGCGGAAGTCGAAAGCGTACTTGTCGTTCTCTGTTCCGGTCATGCGGTATTCGGGACTGTTGTCGATAAATAGGTTGCCGGTGAAATTATCGTTCTCTTCGCCTTTTGTCTTGATAAGACAGTGATTGAAGCGGTAGTTGAAGGCGATGCCGTCGGCAGGTTTATCCAACATCAGTTCGCCGCCGAAAGGCGTACTGCCGGCACTGCGGCTTCCGTCGATAATGCAATTGTCAAAGGATGCGGTTAAGGGGGCACTCTGCTTGTCGGGAAGAGTGGCGGAGAGTGCGAGGGTATAGGCGGTGTCGCGGCGACTGAACAACGTGATATGGCTTGCCAATGTGCAATGCACGAAGCGGTAGTCGCCGCCTGTCAGGGAGACGATGATGCCGGTGGCGTTGGACAGCTCGGTGTTGGTGGCTTCCATGCGGCAGTTGATGGCAGTGAGCAGGTTGCCGTTCATGTTGGTGATTTGGGAGTTGGAGAGAATGAGCTTGGAAACGTCGGGGGAGGCAGGCTGGCAGGTCAGCCCGGTTGTCCCGCTGCGGACGATGGTATGTTCCAGTCGGTTGCCGTAGCTTTCCGGTCGGAAAAGGATACCGCCCCATTGAGCCGGTTCGCGGTCATAAGGCAGAAGGTCTTCCAAAATATCATCGAGGCGGTCGCCGCGTATGGTGACGGGGGATTCCTGCGTGCCGTCGGCGGTCAGCGTGCCGTAAACGATAATGTCCGCCTTGTCGTGCATATAGAAAGTAACGCCTTCCGCCAAGCGGACGGTGGCACCAGAGGCAATAACGAGGCTGTCGTATATCAAATAGGGACGGTCGGCAGTCAGTGTCGTGTCACTGTCGAATGTTTTCCCGCCCTTATACAGGTGCGTATCCTGTCCGTAGGCTTCAAGCAGGATGCGTTGCCGCTGCCCATTGACGGAGAAGGACACATAGTCCTCTATCAGTAACGGCTGATTACCTCCGTTCGGATCAACGGTTACTTCCACAAAGACGTACAGACTGTCTTTCGGACGAATACCGATATGCTCAAAGCGGCTGCCCTTCCGCCCGTCCACGTTGATACGGAAGCCGGTCGTTTCCGCACCTTCCAATTGTATGAATTCAATATCGAGCGGCTCGCTGTTCCGGTTATACACCATAAAGTGCTTGGTGGTAGAGCCAACCGTGCTAAATATGGTATCAAAAGAAAGCGTATCAACCGAAAAACTCAAGCGGTGGTTCGGATTGACAGAGTAATTGCCGTCCAAATTCTCACACGAGGGGAGCAAAAGACTGAGGCAAAGGGCGGCAAGGAGGAAGAGAGGTAGTTGTTTCATGTTTTTCCTTAAATTAAAACTTCATCTATTTCGTGCATCAATCTGTCTGTTTCCGTTAATGCCACGATAATTTTTTGATAATGCAGAATGTCTTCAAAGGCTAAAGTTCGGCCTTTTCTGTCCTTGAGCCACTTTTGTGCAGGTTGATAACCGCCGATATAGAAATTCCAAGCGATTTCAGGAACGTTGGCGAAATATTGCACATCATTGATATACACGTTGCCGTTTTTGTAAACGGGTTTTGTAACCTTGTTATCACCGTCTGCCGGATATTGTGTGATATAGTTTTCCACAACCGGGCTTTCCAATAAGTGGATTTGACGGATTTGTCCGCCTAAATGTACCAGTTGCCAAAAGGTATTTTTGTCTTTCGGATACGGAACCCTGGGAAAGTCTATCTTCAAAAATTCTTTGTATTGCTCCCTGTAATTTGGCGAATGTAAAACGGCGTAGATGTAATCCAATATATCTATCGGGGCAAAGGTGTTTTCTCTATCTTCTTTTTCATTGGTAAAAGTCAATCCTACACTTTTCTCTATCTGCCTCACGATTTCTGAATTGAGGTTGGGGGTACGGAAGGTTATTGGTTCTGTGGACTGTTGGATTGTGGTTTCTGGGTAAAGATAGAGAGGAAGTTGTGAAGATATTCCTTTATAGCTAAAATGATAGCGATTGTCTATCATGTGTCTTGAAACTTGAACATTTGACCAATAACCATCGGTTGATTGTCTTCCTACAACTAATCCTATATTATTTTCCCTTAAAAAATGTGGCATTGTTTCTACTCTCCATCTCCACAATAGATTGTTATCAAAAATTGTGAATCTATCATCAAAAGGTCTATAGGATATTTTTATAGGATTAAGTTTTATTCTTTTAATTGCTTTTTTATTTTTAATAATCCAATTAGCATAATTTTTCCCTAAATTATATTTAATTTTCAATCCTTCTTCCGAGTAATCTTTTTTAATAAAATCATCTATTCTTTCTTTTAATTTTTTAGGTTCTATATCGAAAATAAAAGAATCTCCCATTGATACTATACCTGTTTTATTATTTGGGAATAAATCATCTACTCTAAATCCTTTCTCATACTCATCTCTTTGGCTTTCATCTTTAGGTCTAAAAAAGTAAAAAGGCTTTGTGTATGTTATTTCTTTAAATGCTATTTGTTTTAATGAATTTGCCGTAAGGAAGTCATACTTTAATTTCCTTTTTCCATACAAATCATAATGAAAGACTTTACCTAATTCATCTTTCTTTTTCTTTCCCGTTTTTATGAAGATATTGATACTCACACCTTGCATAATATCAAATACATTCTGGTCAATACATCCATCGGGGGCAGTTTCTTTTTTCTTGCTGTTGCCATGTAAGTCGATTGTATAAATCTTATCATAAGCCTTTAGCAGATTCCATCGCATTCCTCTAAATGTAGGATTGTCTAAAAAACCGTGCGGATTGATATATGCTAAAATACCACTTTTGTTTTTCTCAATAAAATATTGTCCGTAACGCAGAAACTTTACATAATCATCATTAAGCCAATGCTTTCTTTCATTAAAATGAACACCATCAATGTATTTATAATCTTCTATCAAACTATTAATCCATTTTCCATTATTTGAAGAAATTCCACTATAAGGCGGATTTCCCATTACCACCATCACCGGTGCATCCCGCTTGATATGATTGGCTTCATTGGCTTCCGTGCTTAGCCATTTGGCAAACCAAGTTGTTGTGTCGGGATGGTGTTCTTCCAAACTGTTGGTCAGGAAAATCCGAAGACGTTTGTTTTCTGTGGATTTATAGCCTGTTTCGGTCAGCAATAATTCCAATTGCAAATGCGCCATTGCATAGCTCGCCATCAATAGTTCAAAACCATTCAGGCGCGGTAACAAATGCGTTTCTACGTAGTTGCTCCAAATGCCTTGTTGTCCTGCAAATGTATTGTGAATATGCTTTACAACTTCTGCCAAAAATGTTCCCGTACCGGTAGCCGGATCAAGAATTTGCACTTTGTGGACTTCTTCTTCTCCTTTATTCCCTTGCTTGTCTGCCGTTTTTATTTGGGCTTTACTTGTATCTGCCAGCCCTTGCGGCAAATCAAATTCGGTTTTCAGAATATCATCAACGGCACGCACGATAAAATTAACCACCGGTGCCGGCGTGTACCAAACACCGCGAGCCTTACGCAGTTTCGGGTCGTATTCACTCAGGAAAGTTTCATAAAAATGGATAATCGGGACTTCCGTCTCCGTTTGTTTTCCGTAGCTTTTCAATATTTCAGTCACATTGCAAGCCAAGAAAATATCAGTCAAACTATCCACCACCCATTTGATACGGTCGTCAATATCGGGGCCTGCAATATATCCGAACAGTTTTCTCAAAAAAGGATTGGATTTGGGAATGAGTTCTGCCGCTTCTTGGCGGCTGAAAGTATCCGGCGTAGGGTCGTGCAGTCGGGCGGCAAACATACCGTAGGCTATGGTCTGAGCATAAACATCTGCAAATCCTTTAGGGGTGATATCGTGAATAAGTATTTCTTTGAATGCTTCTTTTTGTTCTCTCAGCGTACTGTTTTCATCTTTATCTTCATCACTTGTTAAAGCCTTTGCAATAATATCGGAAAGGAGTCGGGCTTTCCCCGCCATCATCTCCGCCAGTTTCTTCGGGTTCTTGATAGTTTGCCCTATGTGCGTGGCAAAATCTTTTATCAGGTTTTCAAAAGCCGAGAAGTTGTCTGCTAAGGGCTTAATCCCTTTATCGGTCAGTTCTCCAACAGCAATTTTGGTTATAAATTCACCATCACGATACAGATGAAAATTCAGATAATCGGTAAAAATGAGGTTGCCCAATGAAGCCTTGTAGCGGTCAAACTGTTCTTTATTTCCTGTCTTTTTCGTTCCGTCAAGGTCTTTGTCGCCAATGTCTTTCGCTTCAATGAAACCTACGGGGATATTGTTTTTCGTCAAAATATAATCAGGTGCTCCGCAAGCTTGTCTTTTCGGTTCGTTGGTTGCTGTTATTTCGGGAACTAAGGTTTCAATCAGTTGTGCTAAATCCCCACGGAATGTATGTTCGGTTGCGTTTCCGAGTTTGTATCGTGCGTCTATAGCTGAGATATATTGTTCTAATGTCATATTATCTTCAAAAACTTTCACTTTCAATTTTTTCTTCCAAAAATACTGTCTCACATTTGATACACCTTGAAACTGACAGTTTCAAGGTGTCCGAAGTTCCGGACACCTTGAAAACCGCATAAGCGGGTTATTATTTCCATTCTTCTATCAAGCAGTCGATATCCCACTTTATGTATTTTCTATGATCAGTTTTGGAGTGTCATTAACACTGACAGGCGTATTCGAAACGGAGAGTATTCCCAATTCATTCTTTAATGTAATGAGTTTTTTGTAGTAATCCAAGATGGCGGCTTTGTTGTCGGCAATGAACTGCTCAATGATATCCAGATTGTTGGGATTTCTGTTTTCGCCGTTCTGCTTCAGTTCTATGAAAGTGAGAGCGCTGTCTTTCAGTTCTATTAAATCAATATGGAGGGTACCGTTTGTTTGGTTATATTGAAATTCAGAATCAATATAGTTTTTGTCCATTGCAATCATCTTGTCCTGCAACCATCTTTTAATATGTTTGTTATAGTTTTTGCAGATCCGTTCCTTTATCTGCTTAAGCATATCTTTATTAAATTCAGCAAGGTCTATACGGAGATAATCTTTGTCGTCCTTAATTCCCAAATATTTTTGGTTCGTGGTAAGAACAAAATCCTTTGCTTTATATTCTATTTTTGCCACCGAACCGCCGTTGTAATAAGCATTGATATAATTATCTTTCCGTATTTCTATATGCAGCTCCTTATCCTCTTTGAGCATTTTCCACCATTCGGGATTCTTTTTCAGCTCAGTAAATAAATCGGCTTGCGGATCAAGCGCATCGAAAGTCCCTTTTGTCATTTTAGTATTCATAATTTATAAATTTATTAAAGGGCGAATACAGTTTCGCCCCTACAACAAACGTGCGCCTTTCTGTTTTATTTTGCCGGAATGTTTTTCAGCAGATCAAGCAGGTGCGTCCACCACAGGGCAACCGTATCTATCTGGATGCGCTCATTGGGTGAATGAACATCGCGCAGGGTCGGACCGAAGGAAATCATGTCCAAATGCGGATATTTCTCCAAGAAAAGCCCGCATTCCAAGCCCGCATGGATCGACATAATCTTCGGCTCTTTGCGGAACAGGCGGAGGTATGACTCCCGCGCCGCTTTCAGTATGGCAGAGTCCGGATTGGGCGACCAGCCGGGGTATCCCTCGCTGTGTGTCACTGCGGCTCCTGCCAGACGGAAGATGGCAGCTATCGTGTGGGCAATGTCCGTCTTGCCGGACTCGATGGAACTGCGCTGGCTGGTGACCACCTGAATGGTATTACCCTCCTGCATCTTCACGGAAGCAAGGTTGGTCGATGTTTCTACCAGTCCTTCAATGTCATGGCTCATGGCAACAACGCCATGCGGGCATCCGTGCAGACTGTTGATAAGACGGTAGGCAGTGTCGCCATCAATGTCCCCGGACTTCGGACGGTCAACGGACTCCAGATATATCCGCACGCCGGCATCCGTGTGTTTCAATTCATTCTCCACGTCGGAGGTAAAAAGATTCAGCAGGGCACTCACGTTCTCCTTGTTGTGAGGTTGAATACCGATAATGGCGTGTGCTTCGCGCGGAATGACGTTGTGCAGGTTGCCGCCGTCTATCTCGTTCAGTACAAAAGAGTATTTGTTTTCCGTCAGCAGATAGAGGAAACGCGCCAGCAGCTTGTTGGCATTGCCCAAACCCTTGTGAATCTCACCGCCGGAATGCCCGCCATTCAGCCCCGTCACGCTGATGCGGAGGTACAGATAATCGGAAAGGGACGTTGTCGGGCAGTAGGTAAACACAGCCGTCGTCCTCTTGCCGCCGGCACAGCCGATAAACAGTTCCCCCTCGTCCTCACTGTCAAGGTTCAGCAGGATACGACCCGTCATAAAACCTTCCTGCAAGGCATTTGCGCCGGTCAGTCCCGTTTCTTCGTCCGTCGTGAAAAGGCATTCCAGCGCACCGTGTTCAATATCATCGGAAGCAAGAATGGCAAGCTGGGCAGCTACGCCGATACCGTTGTCCGCTCCCAAAGTAGTGCCGTTTGCCCGAAGCCAGTTGCCGTCCACAACGGTTTCGATGGCATCGTTGTCGAAATCAAACACCTTGTCGCTGTTCTTTTCGCACACCATGTCAATGTGCGATTGCAGTATCACCGTCGGCAGATTTTCCTTTCCCCGTGTGGCAGGCTTACTCATTAATATATTACCCGCCCTGTCCTTTTTCAGGGAAACATCGGGACGACTGTTAGCAAAATCTTCCAGATAGCGGATCATCTTGCCTTCCCTTTTGGAAGGGCGCGGCACTTGGGTTACTTCATGGAAAAACTTCCAGACAATTCCGGGCTTCAATTCTGTAATGTTCATATTCTTATTCATTTTATTAACCTCTCCCCCACCCTCTCTCCTGTGAAGAGGGGCAGGGGGAAAGGTTACAAATGTATGACTTTTTCAATATACCCCGTGTTCCTTGTTTCTACATTCCTCCTCAATTTGCAGATCCCACACAATCGGAATGTTGCGGAATTGCAAATCCGTCTCGCCGTCCGTTGCTCTCTGAAGTTTTGGAAGATGGGGTCAAAGCCGAGGACAGATGGCAGCACCCGTTCAAGCAAACCCCAAACAGTGTTTGAACCCCTGCTGATAGAGACACAAAATTTTACGGCTCTACGGATTTAATAATTAAGTGAGTTCTGTATAAGAACTGAAAAATGCAGCTTGCAGGATGCCCCGAAGGGGCAAGAGATTTCAGCCCCACATGCAGCGGAGCGGAATGTAGGGTTAAGGGAAGGGCGACCTTGTGGAGTCCTGCAAAGACGATATAAATTGCAAATGATGGTTTACAATGCAATATATATTCGGGCGTCCTTTCAGGACGCCATTGTCGGTGGCGTCCTTGTAACCCGACGTGCCGTTGCGCTTTACGTCGGGCTGAAATCGGGCGTCCTTTCAGGACGCCATTATCGATACCATTCCGCTAATCCCACATTCCGCAGGGCTCCATGTGGGGCTGAAATCTTGAACCCCTGACAGGGTTTCAAACCCTGTTAGGGATTTTGTAAACCTTTTTTTTATTCTTTAGAGACGAAAGGCTTAGGCTTTTCTCCCAAGCCTCTATAATTAGAGACGAAGCGTTGAGGAGAAGAGACGAAGCGCTGAGGAGATAAGCCTAAGCTCTCAGGCTCTTCAGAACGGTCAAAAGGACCTTCTCCGAAGCCCCTGTCCTTACCTCCAAACACCCCTTTTAAGAGCCTAAACGCTTAGGCTTATCTCCCAAGCGTTTCGTCTCTAATTATGGAGGCTTGGGAGAAAAGGCTGAGAGCTTGGGAGAAAAGACTCAGAGC
>LBCX01000324.1 GCA_001657575.1 Bacteroidales bacterium Barb4 | reverse complement strand
GGCTGAAATCCGGCATTCCTTCGGAATGCGCAAAACATCTTGATCAGGAAAACAAATGCCTGCTCAGTGCTTGCAGTGCCTTTGTCTTGTCGGCGGCCTTGACGAGCAGGGAGACGTTGTAGTTGCTGCCGCCGTAGGAGATCATGCGGACGGGGATTTCCTTGAGGGCGTGGATGATGCTTGCTTCAAAGCCTACGTTCTCCCATTCCATGTCACCCACTACGCAGATAATCACCATGTCAGTGTCGGTCGAAACGGTGCCGAACTTCTTCAAATCATCCACAATCTCTTCCAGATGCTTGCGGTTGTCGATAGAGACGGAAACGCCCACTTCCGACGTTGTCACCATGTCTATCGGCGTCTGATGGTTCTCGAATATCTCAAACACCTTGCGCAGGAAGCCGGTGGCAAGCAACATACGTCCGCTCCTGATCTTGATGACCGTGATATTGTCTTTGGCGGCAACGGCTTTTATCTTTCCCTTCTCGGTAGTGTTGGAGATGAGTGTACCCGGAGCCTGCGGTTCCATCGTGTTGAGCAGGCGGACGGGGATATTGTTGAGTTTGGCGGGGAGAATGCAGGTGGGATGCAGTATTTTGGCACCGAAATAAGCCAGTTCGGCGGCCTCTTCAAAGTGCAGGTTGCGCACGGGGGCGGTCTTTTCCACAAAGCGCGGGTCGTTGTTGTGCATACCGTCAATGTCCGTCCATATCTGGATTTCTTCCGCCTTCACTGCCGCGCCTACCAAAGATGCCGTATAGTCGCTGCCGCCCCGTTGGAGGTTGTCCGTTTCGCCGTAGGCGTTGCGACAGATATAGCCCTGCGTGATATACAAATCGGCGTCCGCGTGCTCCGCCAGCAGCTTGGTCAGCTTCTCCTTTATATATACCGTATCCGGCTCGGCGTTCTTGTCCGTGCGCATATAATCAAGGGCGGGAAGCAGAACGGAACGGATGCCACATTCATTGAGGTAGAGATTCATCATGCCGGTGGAAAGCAACTCGCCCTGCGCCAGCACTATCTTTTCCTCAAACAGGGTGAAGAGGTCTTTGGTGAAAGAAGAGATGCGGCTGAATACGGATTGAACCAGTGCGCCGGCTTTCTGCTTGTATGTATCGGTGAGATAGAGCTGCTCAACGTGATCGTAATACTTGGCTCTCAGTTTATTGATCACCTCGTTGGCACCGTCCGTATTCTTCTTGTAGAGGTAGTCGGATATTTCGACCAGCGCGTTGGTTGTGCCCGACATGGCAGACAGCACCACAATCTTTTGCCCGCCCCCGATCAGCTGCGCTACTTCCTTTATTCTCTGAGCAGAACCCACAGAAGTACCGCCGAACTTTAATACTTTCATGCTTCTTGTTTTTTTGAAAATGCGCGCAAAGGTATAAAAATATCATTCCCCAATGTCGCACAGGCATTCATTCTCGCATTTTACGATGCGGGCGGGGTAATTGTGCACCAGCGTATAATTGTGGGTAGCCATCAGTACAGCAGTGCCTTGCCGGCTGATGTCGTGCAGGAGTTGCACGATCTGCCCGCCCGTTTCAGGGTCAAGGTTGCCCGTCGGCTCATCGGCAAGAATCAGTTTCGGATTGTTCAGCAGGGCGCGGGCGATAACGATGCGCTGCTGCTCGCCGCCCGACAGTTCGTGCGGCATTTTGTAGCCCTTGGTCTGCATGCCCGTTTGAAACAGCACCTCCTCGATGCGCGCCTTTATCTCGCTCTTGTTCTTCCAGCCGGTGGCTTTGAGCACAAAGTCAAGGTTCTTAACCACCGAGCGGTCGGTCAGCAGCTGGAAGTCCTGAAAGACGATCCCCAGCTTGCGCCGCAGGAAAGGAATGTCCCTCCGCTTCATCTTCCGCAGGTCGTAGCCCAACAGCCGCGCCTCTCCCTGCCTGACGGGTATCTCGCAATACAGCGACTTCAACAGGCTGCTCTTGCCCGACCCGACCTTACCGATTATATAGACAAACTCGCTGCCATGCAGTGTGAGGTTGGCATTGCGCAAAATCAGGTTCTCATCCCTGCTTATTTCCACGTTTTCCAACGTAAGGATACATTCTTCCGTCTCCGCCATCGCTGTTTTTTGCGGGCAAACGTACATAAAAAATGGTTGGCAACAGTATGAAAGGACGACAGATTTCAGCCCTACATGCAGCGAAGCGGAATGTAGGGCGATGCCCTTGACGGGGCGGTCGTACTTGTCGTAGAGGAGGGGGACTTCAGCCCTAACAGGGTTTGGAACCCTGTTAGGGGTTGGGTTGATTGTTGCCAAGGACGTCCATAGGTTTATTCAAATAATTCATTCAGGTTCATCAATTGTAAGAAACTGCTATTCGTCGTCTCCACCTCATCCATAAGGTAATCCAGCGTAGAAATCATGCCAGACAACTCATACCTATCATAATTAATATCCCGCATTTGACGATAAGCACGCGACCCCGCCGTCGGCCGATGACGGGCAATCCGATTATACTGATTATCAAGCGTCCTAGCCAAAGCATTCCGATCCGCAGATATATTCCGCACCTGCAGCCGCAGATAATCCATCCGCGACTCTATACGTACCACTCGCCCATACTGCGGAGTAAAATCTCTTAATCGCGTATCCCGTATATATTCTCGCAGTGCAGTACTTCTTGCCTTCGCCTCTGTCACCCTCAGCCACAATTGCTGAGTCGGCGACAATCGAGTTTGCAATTTAGCATGCGACGACAATTTAGCATGCGGCGACAATTGACTCCACTGCTGCGGCAGATGTTGCGGCGACGACTGCGGAGATGCAGTCGTGGAATGCA
>LBCX01000323.1 GCA_001657575.1 Bacteroidales bacterium Barb4 | reverse complement strand
ATAGTGGGCGGCTGCCAGATAATCCAACCAGAAGCGGCGGCGCATGACGGGCTTCAAGTCCCTTTCGGGCAGGTTCTTGTACAGCATCAGCAGGTTGTTGCGGAAGTTGAGAAAGGTCTTGCGCGGACTTTCCGCATGAAGCGTAGCCCCCCCCACGTGATAGACTACCGACCGGGGTGCACACACCAGACGGTATCCCCGACAGCGCAGCCGCCAGCACATGTCTATCTCCTCCTGATGGGCAAAGAAGCGGGCGTCCAATCCGCCGGCTTCCCTGTAAACCGCCGTGCGGACAAAGAGGCAGGCACCGCTTGCCCAGAGTATATCGGCTTGCGTATCGTATTGCCCCTCGTCTTTCTCCACGATATGCAGGATGCGCCCTCGGCAAAAGGGGTAGCCGTATTTATCCATGTAGCCGCCGGCGGCTCCGGCATATTCAAAGCAGTCCCTCTGCCGTTCCGACAATATCTTCGGCTGTACGCAGGCTACGGACAGATCGGCGTCCAACACCGACAAGGGGGCATCCAGCCAGCCGGCGGTAACCTCCACATCGCTGTTCAGCAGGACGACGTATTCGCTCTCTATCTGCTCCAATGCCTTGTTATAGCCTTCCGCAAAGCCGTAGTTCTTATCCAGCGGAATCAGCTTCACCGAAGGGAAAGAGGCACGAAGCAGTGCGACGGAGTCGTCCGTCGAGCCGTTGTCCGCCACGACAACGTCCGCCCGTTCCGCCGGACTGTGCGCCAAGACGGAGGGGAGAAACTTCTCCAGCAATGCCCGTCCGTTCCAATTCAGTATGACGATAGAAACTGTTTTCATGTGTTGCTGTATTTCCACCGTTTGTGCGTCCAAAGCCAGCAGGCGGGGTTGCGCAGGATGCACTGTTCCGCCTTGCGGGCATATTGTTCGGTAATCCGGTTTTCGGGGGTCTCTTTCGGGGAGGCGGTTAGCAGTTCAAAGTCGATGGTGTAATGTCCGCGCTTCACCTTCTTCGTGTCGAGGAAGACAACGGGGAGGTTGAGCTTGCGGGCGATGCGTTCGGGGCCTGTCAGCAGATAGGTGTCTTGGTTGAGGAAGGTTGTTTGGTAGTGCAGGTTGGCTCTGCTCGGTGTCTGGTCGGCGAGGAAGATAATGGCGGAGCGGCTTTTTGACTGATGGAGGCGGACAATGTCGCGGAAGGTGTCATTCTTCTTCATGCCGTAAGAGCCGAAGCGGGTGCGGAGGCGGATAAACAGCCGGTCGAAAGCCGGATTGCTGAGCGGGCGGTAGATTTGGTAAGTGTTTGCATGAAAGCGGTCGTTGGATGCCGAAAACCATTCCCAATTTCCGTAATGCACCATCAGCAGGATGACGCAGGTATGCCCTTCGTCAAACAGGCGATTGACTACTTCGGGATTGCGGAGGTGTGCCCTTCGCTGCACTTCCTCCAGGGAGATATGCGCCAGCTTGATGGTCTCTACAATATAATCGGAGAAATGACGGTAAAAATCCCTCTCCATCCGGCGAAGTTCCGCCGCTGTTTTATCGGGGAAAGAAGCCTTCATGTTGCGGCGGACAACCTTCAACCGGTATCCGGCTATCTTGTAAATAAGCACGTAAAGTATGTCCGAAAGCACGTACAACACGCGCATGGGAAGCACGGCATGTACCGTCACCCAAGCATACAGCAAGGCGTATCCCGCTTTATTCCACATTACAGCAGTCCCTCCTCCCTGTCCCGTTTGACGGTTTCTTCCAATCCCTGCCGCAGGGTATAGGATGGGGTAAACGCCAGCTCTTCCCGAAGCGGCGCAACATCGCATATCCAATTGCGCTGTTTCAGGATAATGTATTTATCGCTGTTAAGAGTCATGCTTTTGCCCGTCAGCCGCCCGATTCCTTCGGAACAGAGGCAGGCGAGGCGGGCAAGCACCAAAGGGATGCGGGCATGAAAGACGTGCTTCTTCCCGACAACCTCCTGTATCATGCGGGCAAAGGAAGCGTCGGTATAAACATCGCCGTCGGCAACAAAATACTCCCTGTTCCTCACCTTTTCCTTTTCCAGGGCGAGGAAGGCTACGCTTGCCAAATCCTTTACATAGATAAAGGTAATGCGTTGCGGCGTAAACCCGATGGCGAAGTCAAACCCTGCCCGGATGCTTTTAATCTCTATCAGATAGTCCTTGTCGCCGGGCCCGTAAACGCCTGTCGGGCGCAGGATAATATAGGGGAAAGAGGATTGCGACTGCACATAATTCTCAGCCGCCAGCTTGCTCTGCCCGTAAACGGTGTTGGGGCGTTGCGGGTTGTCAAGACGGATGGGGCGGAAGGTCTTTTCATCGCCTGCCCCGCAACTGCTGAGGCTGCTCATCAAAAGGAACTTCTTGGGCGGACAGGCAATTGCCAAAGCCTCTGTAAGATTGCGGGTATATTCGGCATTGACACGGAAGAAATCCTGCTTGCGGACAGCCTTTGTCAGTCCGGCATTGTGAATGACATAATCCCATGCTCTGCCCTCCTTGCCGGCAATCTCCCTCAACCGCTCTGCCAACGCTTCCGCATCATGGAAAGGCAAATCAACCAGCAGGCGGACATACCCGTCAGGCAGACGCGACAAATCACTCGTCGAACGCACTGCCGCCCATACCTCATACCCCCTCCGAAGTGCTTCCTCCACAAGAAACGACCCGATAAAACCGCTTGCGCCGGTAATCAATATTTTCTGCTTCATCTTCATCCAAAAAATATATCACCCGCAAATAAACGATAAAAAAGGATGCAAGGCCAAACTATTAGACACCTGAAACGCTCTTTGACAATACG
>LBCX01000322.1 GCA_001657575.1 Bacteroidales bacterium Barb4 | reverse complement strand
ACGCATCATAAGCAAACAAGCCGCCGCCGCGGGCGGCTGTTGGGGTAAAACCTCAACAGCTCTATTTCAACCCCTCTCAAGACAGCGCACTGTACCGGCTTATTTCACTATGCCGTGGAATTCCCGCAGCATACCAAGGGCTTCGGCTTCGGCGGCAATCAGGGCGAGATTCAGGGAAACAACTCCATGTCTCGGACGGGAGAGCGCGGCGGTGTAATGCGCAGCGAACTCATCGGGGTAAAGTTCTTTCAGGTGCTGATTTTCCTTCTCTTCACGCAGACCGGCTGTCTTGGGGTTTATTTTCGGAAGCTCCAGTGCGGGCTTTTCAGCTTTTTTCCGCCCTCTGCGCTTTGATATGGTGCGCGCTGCTGCCTTGCAGTTAAACCTGATTGCCGCAAGCTTTCTCCCCTGCTTTATGCTTTCGGTAGTGATTTCAAGTCCGATACCTGCTTGATTGATTTCTCTGATAGGTTCTTCTACAACTTTTTGCCGAAAACGTTTGGTTTCAGTGTAGATGTCTCCTGAAACACCGAGTATTTTCCGTAAGTTTTGAACTTCTCGTTCGAAATACCATTCATCACTGCTGTTGCCGTCTTTCCCTTTAAGGCTTGAATAACTGACCGCCATTTCATAAATCCGCAACGCGTATTTGCTTTGCAGTTTTCCGAGGTCTGCCAGATTGATTTTCGCATACACCCGTTTCAGCTCCAAAAGAATGGCGGCAAGCTCCGGCGCAAATTTCATGGTTGCAATCCCTGTTTCTTCGTCAAACTCCGATGATGAAAACCATGTATAGTTTTTCCATTTTTTCTTGCCGGTTTTCGCAGATACCATTTCGATTGATATGATGTTTTTCATACATTCTTTAGTTGCCGACAAAAACAGTTTAAAAGATTCACCACCTTTGTCATAACCGATTGCTTTGCAGAAATCGGCAAACGTAAAAGACGCGGTTAATGAGGACATATCAGCCGGAATAAGAGCCATCGCCATGGCGGTAAGTTTCTTGGCGGTTGCCGACAAATCGTGTATTGACCGGCTTATGGCATTGTGCTGCAAAACGTAGCGCGGTGTAACGCCCAAGGTTTCCGGCGTATTGATTTCGGCAATTTCAGGAAAAAGTTCATCTGACATAAAGCTTCCTCTTGGGTTCAAAAATAGAAAATTTGTTAATTCTTATATTTCTCATAATTCTTATTAATTCTCCCATCATATAATTTGTTTTATTACAATGAATTACAGCGATATAGGCCTACCAAACTCCCCCGATAGGCCTACCAAACTCCCCCGATAGGCCTACCAAACTCCCCCGATAGGCCTACCAAACTCCCCCGATAGGTGGACTAAACTCCCCCTGAAAAACAGGGGAGTTTGCTAGACCTGTTACCGGTAACTACTGCCATCGTCAGGCTGTTTTTTCCGCTTCAACAGCCGGATTTATCATTCCATCCACCTTATCCCGCTTTTCCCGCAGTTTACAGGCATAGCGTAAAAGAGCGGCATAAATCTCTTCGGCTTCCGTTTCCGCCATCGGCGCAACCAGACTTTCCGCCTAAATACGAGCTTTAGTAAGTCTGTTACCGGTAGCCATTGTTATCTCGGCTATTTTCTCGATAGTTTGATCTCCCATACTTTATGTTGCCATGAGAGCAATTCCCGTAAAAATAAGACCACCGGCTATCATAACCACGCCGGTGGTCTTTGACTAAATTATGGGCATTCTTGTAATGCGACCAGAATGTTTCTCATATTTCCCAGAGAATTATCCTTATTGATTTCATCAAGAAGTTGCAATAAAATAAGTTTTGTCAGAAACTCCGGTTCAACATACCATGTTGGATACCCGCATCCATTCGGATAACCTAAACCACCCGGAGCACCATTCCAACGAACTCCCAAACAACGATTTGGTGAATTGTCATAATTCCCCCAAATAGCCGAATACAACCCATTATCATAAATGTCTATGACATTCCCCCATTTTATTGGTCTAACACTATTTCCTGCTGGCATAATATTCTCCTTCTCCTAATAGTCAAAGTGCCGCTTGCTTTCCTACGCACTCTCTTTAATTTCATTTACCTTTACCAAAATAGCCTCATTTAGAGCTGACGGCAAAATAAACCAAGTAGCAATTCCTCTTGATTGCGGGTTACCTATAGGGGAATCAGAACTCCCATTCCAGCGTATACCCAACACTTCTTCACTGCCCCACTTCATTTCTGCCAAAGACCACTCTTCAATTCCCCCATCGTAAACGACGGATAAATCACTGATTAACGCCTTTGGAGACAGCACCGTATCAGGGGTAATATAACCCATCAATTCCTCCTTTTTCATAATTACTAGCTATGTACTTATATAGCTATAGAGCAATAAAATGTCAAGCAGATTCCTCGTCCTCGGTAGCTCAAATAAGAAAAGGTCGCAACATTTATGCCATTACTTTTATATATGCTTGATATATAACCAGTGGCGAAAGGTCTACCAAAGTCCACCACCGAAACAGGGACTTTAGTAGATATGTTACCGGCAGCATAAATCTACAGGAGGCACAAGAGACCCGCAACGCACCTCCAAAAGACAGCTTCGGGAGGTACAGCGGAGTGCTTATGCACCCACAAAAGAGGTGCATAAGAGGCACAATAGCGGTATACATTCCCGAACATATCATATATAATCAGACGATATGAAAAAAATCTGTTTCCACATACAAAAAGGCGGAGTAGGCAAGACCTCAATTTCCGGCAACATCGCCGACATCATAGCAAAAAACGGACACAAAACGATACTCATAGACTGCGAT